>JAEEIO010000161.1 GCA_016281405.1 Clostridiales bacterium
GCCACATAAGGCGAAAGATACAAAAGCTCGAGGAAGAAATAGAGGACGTGCGGCGCATAAGGCAGATACAGCGCTCAAAGCGGGTAAAAAGCCGCATCCCGCTCGTCTGTCTCGTCGGTTATACGAACGCCGGAAAATCGACCCTCTTGAACCTTCTCACCGACGCCGGCGTTCACGCCGAAAACCGCCTTTTCGACACCCTCGACCCGACTACCAAGCTTATGGAGACCGAAGATATGGGCGAACTTCTCATTTCCGACACGGTCGGATTTATAAGAAAGCTTCCCCATCATCTGATAGACGCCTTCCGCGCGACCCTTGAGGAGCTGACCTTCGCCGACGTTTTGGTCCACGTCATAGACGCGTCCGACCCATCTTTTCAGATGCAGACCGAGATAGTCGAAAAGCTGATAAACGATCTCGGCGCCGCGGGCACTCCCGTCATACGGGCGTACAACAAAACCGATCTTCTTTCCGAGGAGGAGCTGCCCCGCGCGCGCGAGGCGGTCTGCATCTCCGCCAAAACGGGCGAAAACGTCGGTCTTCTTCTTCGCGCGATAAAGGACGCCCTGGGCAGAGCCGAACGCGAGGTATCTTTTATCCTGCCCTACGGCGACGCGCGCCTTCTCGATATGCTTTACCGCGACGCGCACGTGCTTTCCGCCGAATACGAAGAGGGCGGTATCGCCGTAAAAGCGAAATGCGGAGCCGCCGTCTGCGGAAAGCTGAAAAAATATCTGCCCGAAGAGCCGAAAGAGCCGTGGGAGGATTGAAATGACTTCTTTTATCGTACCCGCCAAATGCGCCGAATACGAGTTCACCGAAAAACATTCCCGCTTTATCGGTCACGTTTATAAGACAGAAACGGCGGAGGAAGCGACCGACATACTCAAAACGCTCAGAAAAAAATACTGGGACGCTTCTCACAACGTCTACGCCTACGCTCTCGCCGACGGCACCGAGCGCTTTTCGGACGACGGAGAGCCGCAGGGCACGTCGGGCATGCCGACCCTTACCGTCATACGCGGCTATAAGGTGAAAAACGTCCTCTGCGTCACGACAAGATATTTCGGCGGCACTCTTTTGGGCGCGGGCGGGCTCGTGCGCGCCTATTCTCAGGCGGCAAAGGGCGCTCTGGACGCCGCGGGGCTTGCCGTAATGACCCCCTTCTGCGAGCTTTCGCTCACCTGCGATTACTCCTTTTTAGAGCCGCTTCGCCGTCTTTTCCCGAAAATAAACGTGATCGAAACGGGCTGCGAATACGGCGAAAAGGCGGTCTTATCTCTCGTTTGCGAGCCCGCCTTTCTCGAAAACGCAAAAACGAATATAACGGAAATCAGCTCGGGCACGCTTTCGCCCGTTTTGCTCGGCGAAAAGCTTTTTGAAAAAAAGCTGTAAACGCTCGATTTATAAACGCCAGGGCTTTTTCTTTCAAAAAGCCTTTTTTATTTTGCGAAAAAAAGAGGAATTCGCGATTTTTTGCGAATTAAATAATATAAACAAAAACGAAATGTCCGGAAAACGGCGCAAAGGCGGTGATATAATGACTGTACGCGAAGAGCTTGAAGAGAAAGAAAAACGCGAGCTTTCGGAAAAAGCGACCTTATCGGTAAACTCCAAAGGCAGAGCCGTGCCGGAAGAGCCCTGCTCTCTTCGCACCTGCTTCATGCGCGACCGCGACAGGATAATACACTGCAAATCCTTCCGCAGATTAAAGCACAAAACGCAGGTCTTTTTGTCGCCCGAGGGCGACCATTACAGAACGCGGCTGACGCACACCCTCGAGGTCGCGCAGATAGCCAGAACTATCGCGCGCGCTCTGTCGCTGAACGAAGACCTTACCGAGGCGGCGGCTTTGGGGCACGATCTCGGGCACACTCCCTTCGGGCACGCGGGCGAACGCGCCCTCTCCGAAATGTCGGGGCATTTCCGTCACAACGAACAGAGCCTTCGCGTCGTGGACAAGCTCGAAAAGGACGGGCGCGGCTTAAATCTCACCTTTGAGGTGCGCGACGGGATACTCAGGCACACGAACGGCGGCGCGGAAACCCTCGAAGGGCAGATAGTCCTTTACGCCGACCGTATAGCTTATATGAATCACGACATAGACGACGCCGTGCGCGCGGGCGTTCTGAAAACGACCGACATACCCGAAAGCATTAGGCGCGTTATAGGAAACACCCACTCCGAGAGGATAAACACGCTCGTTTCCGATATGGTGTCGAACGGCCGCAAAACCGGGGAAATAGGCTTTTCACCCGCCGCCGCGAAAACCGCTGACGAGCTTCACGCCTTTTTATTCGACGCCGTTTACAAAAACCCCGTCGCAAAGAGCGAGGAGGTCAAAGGCGTTGACATACTGAAGTTTCTTTACACTTATTACGTATCCGATCTTTCGCGTCTGCCGGAGGATTTCCGCGCGCAGCTCGACGTCTTTGACGAAAAGACCGTCGTATGCGACTACATTTCCGGAATGACCGACCGTTACGCCGTGAAGGTCTTTGAAAATATCACGGTGCCGAAAAGCTGGAGCAAATAGAAAAACCGCGAAAAAGCGGGAAAGGGGGAATAAAGGATGGCTCTTCCGAACGGATTTATCGACGAGCTTATCGAGCGGTGCGATATAGTCAACGTGATAGAAGAATATATGCAGCTCAAGCCCTCCGGCTCGAACTACGTCGGGCTTTGCCCCTTCCACAGCGAAAAAACGCCCTCCTTTATGGTCTCTCCCTCCAAGCAGATATTCAAATGCTTCGGCTGCGGCGAAGGCGGAAACGTCATATCCTTCGTCATGAAGCACGAAAACCTTTCTTTTATAGACGCCGTAAAGAAGCTTTGCGACAGATGCGGCATGACCTTCACAAAAAACGACGAGCCGGAGTTTCCAATACGCTCGAGGATACTCGAGCTTAACCGCGAGGCGGCAAGATATTTTTACGACGTCTTAAACAGCGAGGAAGGCAAGCCTGCCGTAAGCTATCTTTTAAAGCGCGGTCTGTCCCCCTCCGCGATACGCTCCTTCGGCATAGGCTACGCGGGAAGCTCGTGGGACGGGCTTTTGAAGGCCATGATGAACAAAGGCTTCACGCAAGCCGAGCTTTCTGCGGCGAAGCTTATAAGCACGGGAAAAAGCGGCGGCCGTTACGACTTTTTCCGCGAGCGCGTCATGTTCCCCATAATCGACGTAAGAGGCAACGTTATAGCCTTTTCGGGGCGCGTTCTCACCTCCGGCGCCGAGGGGCGCAAATACGTCAACAGCCCCGACACTCCCGTTTACAGCAAAAGCCGCGCCCTTTTCGGCATAAACCTCGCGAAAAAGACCAAGGCGGATTACCTTCTTCTGGTCGAAGGCAATATGGACGTCGTTTCGCTCCATTCGGCGGGCTTCGACAACGCGATAGCCACCTGCGGCACCGCGCTCACCTCTCAGCAGGCGCAGCTTATGAAAAAATACGCGTCCAAAGCGGTCGTATGCTTCGATCAGGACGCCGCCGGGCAAAAGGCGACCGACAAGGCGATAACCATCCTTTCCGCCGCCGACGTCGACGTGCGCGTGCTCCGTCTTCCCGAAAGGCGCGACGAAAACGGCAACGCCGTAAAGGACGACCCCGATTCCTTCATAAAAAGGCAGGGAGCTGACGCCTTCCGCAAGCTGCTCGATAAACCTCCCTCTGACGTTGAATACAAGCTTTCGGAAATAAAAGCGAATACCGATACCCTCTCC
>JAEEIO010000162.1 GCA_016281405.1 Clostridiales bacterium
CGTTTATAAGGAAAAGCCCGCCCGAGACCTCGACGCGGCAGAAACCCACGTCAAACCGTAAGTATTCTCTCCCGATTTTTATAATGACGGTGTATAGCTCGGGACTCTCGTCCGACCAGAGCGACGGCTTTTCGACCTTAACGACGGTATCCCCGCCGAAGTCCCCCTTCGACAAAACTTTTCCGTCCTTGATAAGCCGATACCCCGCGTAAAGCCCGCCCGTATTTATCTCTATCTCGCCCTTCTCGAGCGACCCGTCGAGCCTCGCGCGGCACAAAACGTCCCCCGCGTGCTTTTTCTCGCGGTATAGTAAATAGACGTCCCTTATGATTCCCGAAAGCCTGAACTTGTCCTGATCTTCGAGATAAGTCCCGTCCGAATATTTCAGAACCAAAACCCTTACGCTGTTGACGCCCGCCTTCAGAAACCTCGTGACGTTTATCTCGTTGGTGCAGTGCGGCACTTCGCCGTATCCCGCGAACTCGCCGTTCACGAAGAGATAGAAGGCCGAGTCGACTCCCTCGAAGACCATATAGACCTCGCTCTCCGCGAGCTTTTTCGCGTCGACGTCGAAAAGCCTGCCGTAATACCCGCAGGGGTTTTCCTCGGGCACGAAAGGCGGATCTATCGGTATCGGATACTTTATATTGACGTATTGCGGCCTGTCTACGCCCCTGCCGCCCGCAAGCTGCCAGCAGGACGGCACGTCGATCTTCCGGTCGAAAATGTTTTTCTCGGCAGTAATTTCGGGCGCCGCCGCGACCGACGGATACCACCCGAAATCCCATTTTCCGCAAAGGGAACAGAAAAACTCCGACTCCTCCCGAACGCCCCGAAGAGCCTTGCTCTCGCTCTCGTATGGGACGTAATACGACCTGTTTTCCTCGCACCCGACGTGCAGCGTCTTCAGATCCTCATAATACTTCGGCAGCTTCATCTTTGCACTTCCTTCCGTTTTCATACATTATTATATAACCTTTCCGTTCCGTTTGCAACACCGTCCCTCGCCCCCCGCGCGAGAAAGCCGGGATTTCCTTGTTAATCTTTTAACAATAATTAAAAACCGTTGCAAAAAGCAGTAAAATATGCTATAATTTGATAAGAAAAACGCCAAAAAAATATTTTCGGAGGAAAAAACACATGCGCGTAACCGGACTTCGCTGCGAATACGCCAAAGAGCCCCTCGCGGTCGACGAAAAAGCCCCCCGCTTTTCGTGGGAGACCGAGTCGGGCGCAGTCGGCGTCACGCAGATCTCATATACTCTCGCCGTCACCGACGACTTCGGGAAAATCAGCGACAGATCGCGCCTTCTTTCCCGCCGCGGCGAGAAAAAGAGCGCCGAAAGCGTCGCCGTCCCCTACGAAGGCAAGGCCTTAAAACCCTTCACCCGCTACTATTGGCGCGTCGCCGTCAGAACTTCGGACGGCGAGACCGCCCTGTCCGACGTCGCCTCCTTCGTCACCGGCCGTCTTTCCTCCCGCTGGCCCGCCAAATGGATAGGCAAACGCGAGCGTCAGGGCAAAAAGCGCAACGCGGGCGCCCCGAGCCCCTGCTTTTTCCGCCGCTTCGAGCTTAAAAAAGAAATAGACGAGGCCTACCTCTTCGCCACCGCCCGCGGCGTCTATAAAGTCCTTATAAACGGCGAAAAACTCTCGGACGAGGTCCTCGCCCCCGGTTGGACCGACTACCACAAGACCTTTTACTATCAGGGCTACGACGTCACGCCGCTTTTGAAAAAGGGCGAGAACGCCGTCGGCGTATCGCTCGGCGACGGCTGGTATTTCGGCAACTTATCTGCCGTCGGCCGCAACCAATACGGCGCCTACCCCCGCCTTTTCACGGGCTTTTTCATAATAAGATATAAAGACGGCACCTCCGAGCGCGTCATAACCGACGAAAACTGGCGCGCGGGCGAGGGACCCGTCCGCTACGCCGACCTGCAGACGGGCGAATTCCGCGACGGACGCATGAACTTAAAGGATTTCGCCGCCGTCTCCTTCGACGAGAGCGGCTTCGGCCCCGTCGTCGTAAAAAGCGTCAGAGAGGAGCTCGAGGGCGGCAAAGCCGAACCCATAGCCGTCTGCGGCGAAATAATCCCCGTCAGCTACAACGTCGTGAGGGGCCGCATAATATTCGACATGGGCCAGAATATGGTCGGCCGCGTAAGGCTTCGCGTCCGCGGCTCGGCGGGGCAGAAAATAAGGCTCCGCTACGGCGAAATGCTGAACACCGATAAGACTCTCTACACCGCCAACCTCCGCTCCTGCGAAGCGACCGACTATTACGTCCTTCGCGGCGACGGCGAGGAGATATTCGAACCCGATTTCACGATCCACGGCTTCCGCTACGTCGAGATAAAGGGCATGGACTACACCCCGTCTCTCGACGCCGTCACGGGCGTCGTCATCCATAACCGCCTCGACGAGACGGGCAGCTTCGAGTGCAACGACGGCCTTGTGAATAAACTCTTCCAAAACGTCCTTTGGGGACAGCGCGGCAACTTCCTCGCCGTTCCTACCGACTGCCCGCAGCGCGACGAGCGCCTCGGCTGGACGGGCGACAGCCAGATATTCTGTCAGACGGGCTGCTACAATATGTATTCGGCCGCCTTCTACGAGAAATACGTCCGCGACGTCATGGACGCCCAGCGCGAAAACGGCGCCTTCACCGACATCGCGCCCTACATAAAATGGCCGACGGGCGACCCGCTCGTGGGCTTCGGCAACGCCGCCTGGGGCGACGCGGGAGTCATCATCCCGTGGCTGCTTTATAAGAATTACAATAACGTAAACGTTCTCGAAAAATACTACGATAATATTGCCCGTTATATCGAGCTTTTACGCTCCACCTGCGAGGACGGCGTCCGCACGCCGGTCTGCTACGGCGACTGGCTCTGCATCGGCACGCCCGTCCCGTTCCCCGTGATCGACACCGCCTATATGATCCGCGTCACCGACCTCGCCGCGAAAATTGCGACGGTAGTCGGCGAAAAAGAAGACGCCGCCCGATTTGAAAAATACGCCGCCGAGGCCCGCGCCGCCTTTATAAGAAAATTCGTCTCGGAAGACGGCGTCATAGACGGCGACACTCAGACGGGCTATGCCCTCGCCCTCCGCTTCGGCCTCTCGGACGATAAAAAACTCAACGCAAAATTCTTCGAAAACCTCGTCGCCGCCATCCGCAAGGCCGACGACCATATAACCACCGGCTTCGTCGGCGTCAAGGAGCTTTTGCCGGTCCTCTGCGAATACGGCCGGAGCGACCTCGCCTATAAGCTTCTCACAAACCGCACCTATCCCTCGTGGCTCTACTCCGTCGTAAACGGCGCCACGACCATATGGGAGCGCTGGAACTCCTACACCTTCGGCGGCGGCTTCGCTTCAATAACAATGAACTCCTTTAACCATTACTCCTTAGGCTCCGTCGCCGAATGGATGTACGGCTACGCCGCGGGTATCCGCGAGCCTTCGGAAGGCTGGCGCCGCTTCACCGTCGCCCCCGAGACCGACTGCTTCTCCTTCGTCAAAGCCTCCTATAAAAGCCCCGCGGGACTTATAAAAAGCGAGTGGGAGCGCAAGGGACGCCGCGTGACTCTTCGCCTGAAGGTCCCCGTAAACACCGTCTGCCTTCTCAAACTCAAAGGGAGCGAAAAAGCCGCAATAAAAGAACTCGGTTACGGCTTAAAGCCCGCCTTTACCTATAAGGACGGCCGCCACGCCGCCGAAATAGGCTCGGGCGACTATCTCTTTGAAATAACCGAAACGGAGGAAATAAAATGAAACAGGTTCTGGTATTCGATTTCGGCGCCTCGAGCGGCCGCGCCATAGCCGCCCGCCTCGAAGACGGCGTCTTAAAGACCGAGGAGATCCACCGCTTTTCAAACGACCCCGTATCCGTCGGCGGCGTTTTATACTGGGATATCCTCCGTCTCTTCCACGAGATAAAGCAGGGCATCGTCAAAGCCAAAAAAGCGGGCGTCGAGATAGCGGGACTTGCCTTGGACACCTGGGGCGTCGACTTCGGTCTGCTCGACAGGGAGGGAAGACTTTTGTCAAATCCCGTCCATTACCGCGACGCGCGAAACGACTGTTTTCCCGAAGCCTTCGACTTCGTCTCCAAAGAAAAGATGTATTCCGACACGGGAATACAGATAATGAGCATAAATACGGTCTTTCAGCTTTACGCCCTCAAAAAATACGACCCCTCGCTTTTGGAGCGGGCCGACAAGCTCCTTTTCACCCCCGACTTATTCAACTACTTCCTCACGGGCGTCAAAAAGACCGAATACACCATAGCCTCGACGGGCGCGCTCCTCTACGCCGATACGGGCGAGTGGGATTATGAGATAATCGACGCCCTCGGCATAAAAAGAAGTCTCTTTTGCGACATAGTAAAACCCGGCGCGAAGATCGGCCTTCTCAAAGAAGACCTTTGCAAGGAACTCGGCGTAAAACCCTTTCCGGTTTTCGCCGCCCCCTCGCACGACACGGCCGCCGCCGTCCTCTCGGTCCCCACGGCCGAAAAAGACTTCGCCTTCATCTCCTGCGGCACTTGGTCGCTCCTCGGCACCGAGCTCGATAAACCCCTGATAAACGAAAACACCTTTAACGATAACTTCACCAACGAGGGCGGCGCCTTCGGCACAATCCGCTTCCTCAAAAACATAATCGGTATGTGGATAGCGCAGGAATGCCGCCGAAGCTGGGAAAAAGAGGGCGAGGTCTCCATGAAGGAACTCGACGCCGCCTCCGCCGCCTCTACGCCCCTTCGCTCCTTTATAGTCCCCTCCGATAACTGCTTCCTCGCCCCGGGCGGAATGCCCGGGCGCATCGCCGACTTCTGCCGCAAAACGGGTCAGCCCGTCCCCGAAAGCCGCGGCGAGATATACAGGTGCATAAGCGAATCCTTAGCTCTCGAATACGACCGCTTTATCCTTAGCCTCGAGCGGCTGACCGGCAAAAAGTTTAACGTCATAAACATAGTCGGCGGCGGCATAAAGGATAAACTCCTGATGCAGTTTACCGCCGACGCCACGGGCAAAAAAGTCGTCGCGGGGCCCGCCGAAGCGACGGCCTCCGGCACTATCGTAATGACGCTTTTGGCCCTCGGCGAACTGAAGACCCGCGAAGAGGCGAGAGCCTTGATAGCCCGCTCGGGCGGCATAACCGAATACCTCCCCGAAAACACCGCCGCTTGGCAGGACGCCAAGGCGAGATTTTCAAAGCTTCACGAAAGAAAGGATTGACTTTATATGAACTTCGATATGCTTCACCCCAGAGACCAGATATGCCTCATAATGGAAAGGATCTATTATTACGGCATGACCACCACGTCGGGAGGCAACCTCTCGATAATAGATAAAAACGGCGATATATGGATAAGCCCCGGCGGCTACGACAAAGGCTCCCTGACCCGTGACGACGTCGTCTGCGTCAAGCCCGACGGCACGGTGATAGGCAAGCATAAGCCCTCCTCCGAGCTTCCTTTCCACCGCTCGGTATACGAATCCCGCCCCGACATAAAAGCCGTCCTCCACGCCCATCCTCCCGCGCTCGTCGCCTTTTCGATAGCCCGCAGACTTCCCAATATGTCTTTGATTTCCGACACCCTCACCGTCTGCGGCAAGATAGCGATGGCCGAATACGACGTCCCGGGCTCCGAAAAACTCGGCAAAAAAATAGGCAAAAAGTTCATCGAGGGTTATAACACCGTCCTGCTTGAAAACCACGGCGCGGTCATAGGAGCCGAAAACCTCTTCCGCGCCTTCATGATGTTCGAGACGCTCGACTACTCGGCCCGCCTCGAGATAAACGCCCTTTCAATAGGCACTCCCCGCTCCCTCTCCGAAAAAAACATAGCGGTCTACCGCAATAAAGCGAAAATATCCCTTGACGCCTTCATCCCCGCCGACCGCTCGGCCGCCGAGCTCGAAGCCCGCTATCAGATGTGCAAGCTCATAAAGCGCGCCTACAATCAACGGCTCTTCACCTCGGCGCAGGGCACCTTCTCGGTGCGGACGGCGCCCGACAGCTTCATAATAACCCCCTACGGCAAGGACAGAAAATACCTCGAGCCCGAGGACATCGTCACCGTCAAAAACGGACTTTGCGAGGCGGGCAAAAGCCCATCCCGCTCGGTCCGTCTCCACGAGGCCATTTACAAAAAGCATCCCGAGATTAACTCGGTGATAGTCGCCCATCCCCCCGCGGTAATGGCCTTCGCCGTCACCGAGAGGGAATTCGACTCCAAGACCATCCCCGAAAGCTACATCCTCCTTCGCGACGTCGTCAAGATCCCCTTCGGCACCACTTTCATGCAGCCCGACATGACCGCCGACACCATAAATAAGCGCACTCCCGTCCTGATAGCCGAAAACGACTGCGTCATAGTCACGGGAACCGACTTACTCAACGCCTTCGACCGCCTCGAGGTCCTCGAATACTCGGCCGAAGCCCTCATCCACACGGGCGTCATCGGAGACGTCGTGCTCATAAACGACAAAGAGGTCGACGAAATAGAAGTCGCCTTCAATATGAAATAAGGAGCGCAATTATGAACAGAACCGAAAAAGCCTACGAAATAGCCAAAGAGATATTCGCCGAGAAGGGAATAGACGCCGACAAGGCGATAGACGTCGTTCTTAAAACCCCCGTCTCCATCCACTGCTGGCAGGGAGACGACGTAAGAGGCTTCGAAAACGCCGACGGCGAGCTCACGGGCGGCATCGCGACCACGGGCAACTACCCCGGCCGCGCCCGCAATATAAAAGAACTCCGCGCCGACCTCGAAAAGGCCATGAGCCTTATCCCCGGCGCCCATAAAGTCAACCTTCACTCCTTCTACGCCGACACCGACGGCAAAAAAGTCGACCGCGCAGATCTGGAACCGAAGCACTTCGACAGCTGGATAGACTGGGCCAACGGCCTCGGCATAGGCCTCGACTATAACCCCTCCTTCTTCTCCCACCCCAAAAGCGCCTCTGGCTTCACCCTTTCGTCCGCCGACGACGCCGTCCGCGAATACTGGATAAGGCACGGCATAGGCAGCCGTAAAATAGCGGCTCACATGGGCGAAAAGACGGGCAAAAGGTGCGTCACAAACTTCTGGATGCCCGACGGCTACAAGGACACTCCCGCCGACCGCCTGGGCCCCCGCCTTCGTATGAAGGAATCTCTTGATAAAATATTTGCATTTCCCGTAAAAAAGGAGTATAATGTTGACGCCGTTGAATCTAAGCTCTTCGGAATAGGCGCCGAAAGCTACACCACGGGCTCCAACGAGTTCTTCGCGGCCTACGTCGCCTCCCACCCCGGCATACTCCTTACGCTCGATGTCGGCCATTTCCACCCGACCGAGGTCATAAGCGACAAAATATCGTCCATTTTAGCCTTCACCGACGAGATTTTGCTCCACGTCTCGCGCCCCGTCAGGTGGGACAGCGACCACGTCGTCACCCTCGACGACGAGCTCAGAAACATCATGAACGAAATAGTCTCCATGGACGCCCTTTCGCGCGTAAATATCGCGCTTGACTATTTCGACGCCTCCATAAACCGCGTCGCCGCGTGGGTCATAGGCGACAGAAACGCCAAAAAAGCGCTTCTCTTCGCCCTCCTTCGCCCGACCGCGAAACTGAAAGAGCTCGAACTCGCGGGCGATTACACCTCGCGCCTCGCCCTCATGGAAGAGTATAAGAGCTATCCGTCCGCGGCCGTCTGGGATATGCTTTGCGAAAAAGCGGGCGTCCCCGAGCGCGAAGGCTGGCTCGACGCCGTCAAGGCCTACGAGCGCGACGAACTTTCGAAAAGATAATTAAAAATTCACATATTGAAAGGACCGTTTCAAAATGAGTCTCACCCTTTTAAGAGAAATGTCGAACAAATACGGCAGCAACCCCGAATACGTCCTCGCAGGCGGCGGCAACACCTCCTTTAAGGACGAAAACACCCTTTACATCAAGGGCTCGGGCGTCTCGCTCGCCGAAATAACCGAGGACGGCTTCGTTAAGATCGACCGCGCCAAGCTCAAGGACATCTACGCGAAGACCTACTCCGCCGACGCCGACGCGAGAGAGGCCGAGGTGCTTTCGGACATGATGGCCGCCCGCCGCGCCGGCGAGGAGCATAAGCGCCCGAGCGTCGAGACGCTCCTTCACGACGTCTTCGACTACGCCTTCATCCTTCACCTTCATCCCTCCCGCATAAACGGCCTCACCTGCGCCAAAAACTGGAAGGCCCCCTTCGATAAGTATTTCGCCGGCAACTCGGTCTGGATAAGACCCATCATGCCCGGCTACGTCCTCGCGATGGAAGTCAAGGAAAAGGTCGACGCCTTCAAGGCCGCAAACGGCAAGCTTCCGAAATACATCTTCCTTGAGAACCACGGCGTATTCATAGGCGGCAACACTCTCGCCGAGATAGACGCCAATATGGACGCCTTGAACGCCGTTTTGGACGAAGCCGTCACCGTCAAGCCCGACTTCTCCGAAGTCGCCTTCGACGCCGATAAGGCCGCCGCCGTCGCCCCCGCCATCCGCGCCATGCTCGCGGACGCCGAAGGCAAAATGGGCATCGTCACCTTCAGAGTAAACGCCGAGATAGCCCGCGTAGTAGAGAACGAAGCCTCCTTCGCCGAGGCCTCCACCGCCTTCTCGCCCGACCACATGGTCTACTGCTACGACAGACGCATCTTCGTAAACTCCGAAGAAATCGAAGACATATATAACGAACTCTCCGAAAAGATAGCCGCCTTCCGCGCCGAAGTCGGCAAAGACCCCAAAATCATCGCCGTAAAAGGCCTCGGCATTTTCGCCGCGGGCAGAAGCAAGAAGGAAGCCGACATAGCGGCCGAAGTCTTTATAGACGCCGTCAAGGTCTCGGTCTACGCAAAAAGCTTCGGCGGCTCCAAGCCCCTTCCCGACGACCTCGTCTACGCCATAAACAACTGGGAAGTCGAGCGCTACCGCAAGAAGGTGTCGCTTGCCGCGGGCGGAGTAAAGCGCCTCGGCGGCAAAGTGTCCATAGTCACGGGCTCCGCTCAGGGCTTCGGTAAGGGCGTCGCCGATATGATGGCCGCCGAGGGTTCTTACATGACCTACGCCGACCTCAATTACGAAGGCGCCGTCGCCGCTTCCGAAGCCGCCAACGCCGCGAACGGCAAGGGCTGCTCTATCGCCGTCAAGGTCAACGTCGGCAACGAAGACGAAGTGAAGAACCTCATGAACGCCACCGTCCTCGCTTACGGCGGACTCGACGTCTTCGTCAGCAACGCGGGCATAGTCCGCGCCGGCACCCTCGACGAGATGACCAAGGATAACTTCGAACTCTCCACTCTCATAAACTACACCGCCTACTTCTTAGGCGTCAAATACGCCCAGAAGGTCATGAAAATAGAGCACCGCTTCAACCCCGATGAGTATTTCGACGTAATTCAGATAAACTCCAAATCGGGTCTCGAAGGCTCCAACAAGAACTTCGCCTACGCGGGCTCCAAGTTCGGCGGCATCGGCCTCACCCAGAGCTTCGCGCTCGAGCTTTGCCCCTATAACATCAAGGTCAATTCGATCTGCCCCGGAAACTTCCTCGACGGCCCGCTGTGGAGCGACCCCGTAAAGGGCCTCTTCGTTCAGTATCTCAAGGCGGGCAAAGTCCCCGGCGCCAAGACGGTCGAAGACGTCAAGAAGGCCTACGAGGCCAAGGTCCCGATGCACAAGGGCTGCCACGAGATAGACGTCGCCCGCGCCATCTACTACTGCATCGAGCAGAAGTATGAAACGGGTCAGGCCATCCCCGTAACGGGCGGCCAGGTAATGCTTAAGTAAGGAAGTGTCCCTTTTGAAGAAAGACGTTAATCTTCTCATAGAAAAACTTAACGCCCCCACCAAAAAAGAGCGCCTCGCGGCGTTACGCGATATCATAGCGCTCGAAAAAGCGGGCGTTATAGAAAAACCCGAGACGGGTAATTTCGTCAATAACCATATCCACACCACCTACAGCTTTTCGCCCTACTCCCCGACCAAAGCCCTCTATATGGCCCGCAAAGCGGGACTTGTCACCGCGGGCATAATGGATCATGATTCTGTCGGCGGCCACGAGGAATTCGTCGAGGCGGGCAAGATCGCGGGCATGGATATAACCTGCGGCTTCGAGTGCCGCGTCTCGATAGCCGGCACCAGCCTCTACGGACGCCGCCTCAACAATCCCGACCAGGTCTCCGTCGCCTACGTCGCCGTCCACGGCATCCCCCATCAGAAATTCGGCGAATGCGAGAAGTTCTTGGCCCCCTACCGCGCCAAGCGTAACGAGCGCAACCGCAAGATGGTCGAGAACATAAACCGCATCGTCGCCCCCTTCGGCATGACTCTCGACTTCGACCGCGACGTCGTGCCGCTCTCCATGGCGGCCGAAGGCGGCTCTATAACCGAACGCCACCTCATTTTCGCTCTCGTCAAAAAGATAATACACTTCTACGGCAAGGGCGAGCCCGTCGTAAACCTCATCAAAGACGGCTTCCGCATCCCGCTCTCACAGAAGATCGAAGGGTTCTTATTAGACCCCCAAAATCCCTGCTACGAATACGACCTCCTCGGCGCCTTAAAGAGCGACTTCGTCTCCAAATTCTACGTCGACGCCGACGAGGAATGTCCCGCCGTCCGCGACCTCGTCGCCTTCGCGAGGAGCATCGGCGCAATCTCGGCTTACGCCTATTTAGGCGACGTCGGCAACTCTGTGACGGGCGACAAAAAGGCGCAGAAATTCGAGGACGACTACCTCGACGAGCTTTTCGAGGTCCTCAAGAAGCTCAATTTCAACGCCGTCACCTATATGCCCTCCCGAAACACCCCCGAACAGCTCGCCCGCGTTATGTCTCTTTGCGATAAGTTCGGCTTCTTCCAGATAAGCGGCGAGGACATAAACACCCCGCGCCAGTCCTTTATCTGCCCGGCGCTCGCCAAACCCGAATACGCCCACCTCTCGACCGCGACCTGGGTTTTGATAGGTCACGAAAAGGCTGCCACCGAGAACGAAAAAGAGGCAATGTTCTCCGACTGGGCCGATTCCGCCTTCAAAAATCTCGGCGAAAAGATAGCCTATTATTACAAAAAAGGCAAGGACGACGCCGATTTTCTCAAAAAATAAAGCAATTTTATGCGAAATTGCTTGCATTTTATCTCTCTCTATGTTATTATTATAAAACGTCAATCGAAAACCCCTTTACGAAAGGCATGGTAGATAAATGGAATTCGCACTTGCAGTCATCGACATAGCCCTTTGCGTCGGCATAATCGTCCTCGTCCTTTTCCAGTCGGGCGGCGATTCGGGCCTTTCCGGCACCATCACCGGCAACACCGAGACCTACCTCGGCAAAAACAAAGGCAGAAGGAAGGATAAAGTCCTTTCCAAGTTCACTATGGGCCTCGCCATAGCGCTTGTCGTCGTCACGCTTTTGCTTAACGCATTCTTCATAGTGAAATAAACCAAAGAAAACTGTTCTTTGCTTTTGCCGCCATTATCCGATGGCGGCAAGAGTGTTTACAGGTATAGCGGACTTATCCGCCATACGGAAAGCGGTGTTCCAATGAAAACAGCAGTAATGGGCTTCGGCACGGTCGGTTCGGGCGTCGCCGAAATACTACTCAAAAACAGCCGCTCTGTGGCCGACCGCGCGGGCGAGCCGGTCGAACTCAAATACATATTAGACGTCCGCGACTTTCCCGCCTCTCCCTTTTCGTCCCTTCTCACCAAGGACTTTTCCGTCATCGAGCAAGACCCCGAGATCTCGGTCGTCTGCGAGACGATAGGCGGCGTCGGCGTCGCATACGACTTCACCGTCCGCCTTCTGAAGGCGGGCAAGAGCGTCGTCACCTCGAATAAAGAGCTCGTTGCCACAAAAGGCCCCGAGCTTATGGCCCTTGCCGTCGAGAACAAGGTCAGCTATCGCTACGAAGCCTCGGTCGGCGGCGGCATCCCCATAATCCGCTCGCTTTACGATTCCCTCGCGGGCAACGAGATAACCTCAGTCCGCGGCATTTTGAACGGCACCACCAACTATATCCTTACCAAGATGATAAACGACGGCCTCTCCTTCGAGACCGCTCTGTCGCAGGCGCAAAAGCTCGGCTACGCCGAGCGCGACCCCTCGGCCGACGTCGGCGGCGCCGACGCCTGCCGTAAGATCTCGATACTCTCTTCCATCGCCTTCGGCAAATACGTCGACCCCGCCTCGGTAAACACCGTCGGCATAACCGATATAACCCTTGACGACGTCAGGGAGTGCGAGGCCCGCGGCGCCGTAATAAAGCTGTTAGGCTCCGCCAGACTCACCGAAGACGGCCGCCTCGCCGTCCGCGTCGCCCCCGCCGTCGTCGACGAAAACGACCCCCTCGGAAACGTCGAAGGCGTCTATAACGCCATCACCGTAACGGGCAACGCCTTAGGCGACGTCATGTTTTACGGTCAGGGCGCGGGCAAACTTCCCACGGCCAGCGCCGTCGTCGCCGACATAATCGAGTGCGTCAAAAAGACCAAAAACGAAAAACTCCGCCTCTGGTCGACGGGCGACGCCGATTTCGTGCTTCCTTACCTCTCGCAGACCGCCCGTCTGCTTCTCCGTTTCGAAGCAAACGGCGATTTTCAGAACCTTATCGAAGGCTACGCCGAGGAGGGAAGCGTCATAGTCAAAAACGGCGTCGTCTCCTTCGTCACCGTTGAAAAGACCTTCGGCGACCACGCCGCCGAGATAAAACGCCTTTCGTCTTTCGGTAAACTCATCTCCCGCATAGACTACGAAGCAAAATAGAAAGTGAGGCCCGCGTCTATGAAAAAACGAATTGCTTTATTCACCGTCTGCCTCTTTTTACTGCTTTCGCTTTTGCCGGCGACCGTTTTCGCGGTCGCCGATTCGCCGTCGGCCGACCTCTCAATATCCCCCGCCACTTCAAAAGAACTCGAGACCGCCGTCTATAACGCCTTAAAACAGGCTGTAAAACAGCGTAAAAACGAAACCGCCTCGGGCGCGTGGCCGCAGACCTCCTTTACCGTCGCCATCGACTTTTCGGACTATCAGGACGCCCCCTTGACCATAAACCCCGAAAACAACACGATAAACACCGACAACCCCGTCCTCGGCCTCGAACTGTTCGATATGCTCTCCGACGACCCCGACCTCGATTACGAATGCCTCGTATTAAAGGGCGGCGAGACGGGTGAAAATATAAACACCTTCAATATGTCCTTTTCCATCTCCTATGACTTCGATTATAAGGTGATCAATCTGACCGTCACCTACACCCTCACCTGGGGCGAGAGCAAGTCCGAGTCGGCCGCCGTCTCGGCGTGGTGTCAAAACGTCGTCTCCGAGATAATAACCTCGGATATGTCCGACTACGAAAAGTTCAAAGCCCTCCGCGATTACGTCGTCGACAATTTCGCCTACGCGACCGAAGAGCTCGCGGCGGGCGATCAGAATATCTACTACCCCCGCTATATGCTCGCAAACGGCCGCGGCGTTTGCCAGGCCTATACCGCGCTTTACTTAAAACTCTGTCAGACCGCGGGACTTACCGTCCGCGCCGTCCGCCACGAAACGCAGGCCAAGACCAAGGGCAAGTGGGAAAACCACGCCTGGAACCTCGTCAAACTCGAAGGCAAATGGTATCACGTCGACGTCACCTGGGACGACACCGCCGCCACCACCGCCTATTTCCTTAAAAGCGACTCGTCGATAGGCGGCAACCATAGGTGGCGCGATAATTTCTACCCCGCCGCCAAGACCAATTACACGCCTTCGGCGCAGACCTCGTCCGTCGCCTCGTCCGAGGCCTCCTCTTCCGAGACCTCCTCCGACCCGACTTCTTCGACGTCCTCTTCCAATCCTACGTCCTCGACGACGTCCTCCAACCCTACCTCTTCGACGACTTCATCCAATCCGACTTCTTCGACGACGGCCTCCAACCCCACTTCGTCGACCGCTTCTTCCGAACCCGCCTCGTCGACTGCCTCGTCCGATCCGACGTCTTCCGTAACCTCTTCCGAGCCGACGTCTTCCGACGCCGCTTCGTCCGAGACTTCCTCCGAGGCCGAAAGCTCCGCCGTCTCCGATCCCTCCGACAGCTCCGACCCCGAGCCGATATCCTCCGACGGCTCCTCCGAGCCCGCCTCCGAAGCCTCCTCCGAGACCTCCGAAACGTCTTCGGAAACCGCGACCTCCGACGTCGCCCCGTCTCAGAGCTCCGTCCCGGTCAATTCGTCCCCGGAGTCCGAAAATAGCATTTTCACTCTTTCGCCGCTTCTTATAGTCGCCGTCGTCGCGCTTACCGCGCTCGTCGTCATGTCGGTAAGCGTCATCATAATCTCCAAAAAGAAGAAATAAGTAAAAATTAAAAGTCCGTTGCAAAGGCGGTGCGGACAAGGGATTATGCAGCCGCAAAGCGGATATTTTTGTGCGAATATATTGTCAAAGACGGCGGGCATACGTCAGTATGCTCCGCCGCCTTTTTCGCATCTCGCGCAAAAATCTCTCGCTTGCGGTGCGTAG
>JAEEIO010000163.1 GCA_016281405.1 Clostridiales bacterium
CGCATTTATCAGGGCGGCGTGCTCCGCGTGGGAGCTTATGCCCGTAAAGTCCTTTTCGAAGCCTACGGTATGGCCGTAAGGCGCAAGGAGTATAATACACGCGCCCGGGCTTTTTTCGGACAGAGTTTTCGCTATTTTCCTGAAAGACGCCGTCTCTTTATCCTTAAGCGACTGCGACGTAAGGTTCTGATCTCTGCCCACCTGAAGCACGGCGAGATCTACGTCGGGCGCCGTTATATACTTTTCAAAGTTTTCGGACGAATACTCCGTTACGTCTGCGGAGTTTTGCGTTGCGCTTGTGAAAAGGCTGTACGCGTTATAAGTCGTATATTCGGACGAATGGAATATAGTCACGGATTTTGAGTTTACGGGAACGCCGTACCTTTCCCCGAGCATTTCGTCCGCCGTGTTATGCGCCGCAAAAGAGCTTACGGGAAAGCCGCCGAACCAGACGACGTTTATTTCTTTCTTTTGAAAGGTCACGCGCGCGCCGTCGGAAAAAGCCGACGATACGGCGCCGCCTGTGTCCTCTGTCGCCTTGCAGAGGTATACGCTTTCTTTTTCCCCGTGCATCGGCGAAAGGGTGAGCACCTTTGAAGTTTCACCCTGCATCAGAACGCCGTTTTCGTACCATTGATACGCGTATTCCGCGTCTTCGCGCTCTTTTGCCTCGGCGGTAAGTCTTATTTCTTTGTCCGAGACCGTCTGCGGGACGGGCTGAACGGCGAATCTTAACTTATCCTTAAGCGTCGCGGGTACGTGCGAGCTGTCTAAAAGGAACAGTTTAACGCTACCGTTTTCGGGGACGGAAAGGGTCATATTCAATGTTTTGAGCGTGTCACAGTCACCCGAGAAAAGGCGAACGGTCTCTGTCCTTCCGGTATCCGAATAGGCGCATAAAACGACCTTTATTTCGCCGTCGAAATCGCCCGAAACGATCGCGCGGGCGCACCCGTCCGCCGTTTCAAGCAATATCTCAGCCGCCGCGGCGGAAAGCGCAAGCGCCGCGGCTAATATTAAAGCGACTGCAAAATATACCGTGATCCTTTTCATAAAACCCCATTTTTTAAACGCGTCTTATATTCAGTCGTTCCAATCGCCGGAAAAGTCGTCGCCGCTCCCGAACGCCTGCGAGGGCCTCAAAAGCGCGTAAGCCGGATGCCCCGCCATTGTCGTCAAAAGGTCGGAAAGGTCGGAGAGACTGTCGGTCGAGTGATATACGCCGTTTGAGAAGGTCTCTTTGCCCGCGCCGTTTTCAAAATACGCGAAACGCCCTTCTCCGAGGTAGACGTAATAATGCGCGCCGCCGCCCCCCGAGGCGTCCATGCTTTCGCAGGCGAGCAGAAGGTCGCCTTTTGTGAACTGATGCTCGGTAAGCTTGCGCAGTCTGTTTTCATAAAGGTCGTTCGAAAGCCTTACCGCCTTGCCGCCGATGATCCCGGGGACGGTAAGAGCCCACGCGCCGCCGCCCGAGTAAGAGGACACGAGCGACGAATAAAGCTTCGTTGAGGAAAAATACTTGACCGAGCTTTGGGGGAACAGGGTCTTTGCCGCCGTCTCCGCCGAGGGAAGGCTTACGTCCGGATCCCCCGCCGCGGCGTATACTTTCTTTATGAAGTCAAGCTCGTTTGAGGCCGAGACGTCCGCCGCGCAGATATCCGCGAAGGCGGAGCCGTCGGCTAACGTATTGCAGTAATAAAGCTCTATATCGTTTATCGGGTAGCCGCTCACCGTGCCGGTTATCTTGAGAGTCGAGCCGAAAGACGCTCCCGACGCCTTTACCTTGAAGACGAAGGTCTTTCTTTCGCCCGCCTTGAAGGTCACGCTTCCGGGCGAAAGCTCACCTCCCGTGCAAATGAGCCCTTCGCCCAAAACGTCGTTTATATCGAGTGTCTTTTTGCGCGTTCCCCTGTTTTCGATCACGGTGGTGACCGATACCTCTTCATCCTGCCCGAAGCCGCGCCCGGGCGCTTTGGAAGCGACTCTTTCGATAAAGACGTCTTTGAGCGCGCCGCATCTTATAGCTCCCGCCGGGGTAAGATCCGACGCCGGGTCTGTCTCGTCGAGCCCTCTTAAAATGAGGAAGCGCGTCTTCGCGCGGTCGGTGCCGTTATTGTAGAAGAGATACATGGAAGACGAGGGATCGAAAAGAGGCGCCGCGCTCTCGTATCTTACCGTGCCCTGCCATTCCTCCGAATCGGACGCCGCGTCGTAATCGTAATCGGCGCCCGTCGAATGGAGCATCATTCCGTCGCCCATATAGAGCATGACGTGACCGTTGGTCTCGGTCCACGCGGCGGGGTTTTTGGTATATCTGTAGAGCATGGCGTCGCCCGGCTCGAGCGTGCGCATAAAATCGGCGATAACTGCGTTCTTTTCCGCCTGTGTCTCATTGCCGGTTATCACGTATTGAAAAACTCTGCATCCCTCGTAATTTGCCATCGTGGCGGTAGCGGCGTTGTTTCCGAAGCCGTAGCCGAAAACGTCCATAAAAAGAGTTCTCACGAAGGAGGAGCAGTCTAAATACTTTAAGGTCTGAGAGGTGGCGAATTCGGGAAGGACAAGAGATTTAAGGCGCAAGTTCGTAAGCGCCGCCCTGTCCATGCCGAGCTGCTCGTACTGGAAGCGTATGCCCCTGTCAAGGAAGGCGGAGCCCATGCTTGAAAGCTCGGAAAAACCGGGGCGCGCCTTGAGGGTCAGCCCCGACGTTTTCAAAACGCGCGTATTCCCTTTCCATGAAAGGGTTATATCCGTCCCGTCTCTGTCTATCGGCAGGATAAGCTCAAAGGTCTTTCCCGAGAAAGACGCCGAATAGTCTTTTCCCGCCGTGACCGAAAGAGACCCGCTTTCGGGAAGGGTCACGTTTACGGGCAGGAAATGGCCGTAGCGGAAGGCCGCGACGCTGTCTGATACTCCGTTGTATTTCGCCTTATACTCAAGCGTGCCCGAAAGAGCTTCGCCGCAGATAAGAAGGTCTGCGCCCAAAGACGCGTCCTGCCTTAAAGAGACCGTTATCGGAGAAGAGCCCGCCTCGTTGAGCGTTACGTCCTTCGCGGGCATTACGAAGCTGTCCTTTACCGCCGTGCCGCCCGCGTCGTAAAGCCCCGGTACGGAGACGTTTTCGCCCGCCTTGTAAAGCCTGCCGCCTGCGAGATAACTGTTGAGAGAATAATAGGTGTCGCCGTTTTGCGAAAGCTCGTCGTTTATGAAATATCCTTCCGTTTCGGGGAGCCTTTCGGTGTATTCGCCGTTTGTCTCCTCGGTAAAGACGCGCTTTTCATTTACGTCGGGATAATTATCATTTTCAAAAAACGCCCTGTGCGCCGCCTTCTGAAGCGAAAGCTTGAGCCCGTCAGCCGTTTCGTTAAGGTATTCCCTTGTCGCCGCGGTATCGGGGTCGTAGAACGAGGACAGGTCGGCGTCAACGAAATAGTATTTCGTGCCGAAGGTTTTAAGACCCACGGGCGACTCGTCGGTGATCGCGGCGTAAACCGAAGCCGCCGTGAGATACGCGCCCGCGGCTGACCCGCGGTTTGCGAGGTTATTGCCCAAGGTATAGGACTTTTCCTCCGCCGTGTCCGACACCCACCTTTCGGGTCTGAAAAGCACCTTTTTCAAAAGCGCGCCGTCGCCGCCCGAGTATTCCTCGAACGCCTTTCCCGCGGGCGCGACTCTTATATCCGAGATATAGCCGTCGTTTTTAAGGACGGTCATTATTGAGTTTACGTGCTTTTGTATCTCCGCGACGTGCGCCGTGTGTCCGCGCATGGTCGCGAAATCCTCCTCGAAGCCGACGGTATGACCGTAGGGCGCGAGAAGGACGATGCAGGCGTCGGGATTATATTCGGAAAGGACCCTGGCTATTTTTCTGAAAGAAGCTTTTTCGTTATCTGATGACGACGTGCTCTTGAGGGTATTATCTCTGCCTACCTGGAGCACGACGTAATCGACGCCCGGCGTTTTTATCGCGTTCTCGAACTTTGTCGAAGAAAACGCGATAACGTCGGTCGAGCTTCGGGTATCGCTCGTGAAAAGCTCGTAAGCGTTGTAGGTATAAGCCGTC
>JAEEIO010000164.1 GCA_016281405.1 Clostridiales bacterium
GGGAAGCTGCGTCGTCATTGAAGAATGCTTAAAAGGACCCGAGGTCTCCGTCCTCGCCTTCACCGACGGCAAGACCGTCGTCCCGATGGTCTCCTCGATGGACCACAAACGCGCCTACGACGGCGACAAAGGCCCCAATACGGGCGGTATGGGCACCATCTCGCCCAACCCCTTCTATACCGACGCCGTCGCGGCCGAGTGTATGGAAAAGATCTTCCTTCCCACCGTCCGCGCCATGAACGCCGAAGGCCGCACCTTCAAGGGCGTCCTGTACTTCGGACTCATGATAACCGCCGACGGCCCCAAAGTCATAGAGTATAACTGCCGTTTCGGCGACCCCGAGACTCAGGTCGTTTTGCCTCGTCTCGCTACCGACCTTTGCGACGTCTTCGACGCCGTTATCGACGGCCGCCTCTCGTCGCTCGATATCAAATGGAAAAAAGAGTCTGCGGCCTGCGTCATAGTCGCAAGCGGCGGCTACCCGAAGAACTACGAAAAAGGTAAAGAAATAAAAGGCCTCGACAAAGTCGACGCCGACGCCACCGTCTACCACGCCGGCACCGCCTTTAAGGACGGCAAACTCGTCACCTCGGGCGGCCGCGTCCTCGGCGTCACCTGCCTCGGCCGCGACCTTGACGAAGCCCTTTCCAAATGTTATAAAAACGTCGACCGCATAACCTTCGACGGCGCCTTTTACCGCAAAGACATCGGCAAATCGGCAAGAAAGTAGGATATTATGAAATATATCGTAATGCTCGGCGACGGCATGGCCGACTATAAAATCGAGAGCCTCGGCGGCAAAACACCCCTGGAGGTCGCCAATAAGCCCACCATGGACTTTTTGGCGCGCCACGGCGAAACCGGCATGGTCAAAACCGTCCCCGACGGCATGAAGCCCGCAAGCGACGTCGCCAACCTCTCGGTTATGGGCTACGACCCTCTGAAATATTACAGCGGACGTTCTCCCCTCGAGGCCGTCAGCATGGGTATCGAAATGTCCGATACCGATATGGCCTTCCGCTGCAATCTCGTATGTCTCGGCGACGAGCCCGATTACGCCTCGAAGACGATGGTCGACTACAGCTCCGACGAGATAACCACCCCCGAAAGCCGCGAACTCATCGCCGCTCTGAACAGGGAACTGCCTGAATATTTTCCCGCCTTCGGAACGGAATACGAACTCTTCTCGGGCATCAGCTACCGCCATTGCCTTATCTGGCATAAACCCTTCGGTGACTTTTCCTTCACCCCGCCTCACGACATCTCGGGTAAATGCGTAAAAGACTATACTCCGAAAGGCTCGGGCGCGCCGCAGATCTTCGAGATAATGAAAAAGAGCTACGAGATACTTTCCGCCCACCCCGTAAACCTCGCCCGCAAAGCAAAGGGACTGCGCCCCGCCAACTCCATGTGGATATGGGGCGAGGGCAAAAAGCCCGCCTTAACGCCCTATAAAGAACTCTACGGCGTCGACGGCGCCGTAGTCTCCGCCGTCGACCTGATAAAAGGCATCGGCATACTCGCGGGACTCGAGGTTCTCGAAGTCGAGGGCGCCACGGGCAACATAAACACCAATTTCAAAGGGAAGGGCGAAGCCGCGCTTAAAAGCCTTCTTGACGGCAAAGACTTCGTCTATATTCACGTCGAGGCGGCCGACGAGAGCGGCCACCGCTTCGAGCTCGAAAACAAGATAAAAGCAATAGAGAAAATCGACTCCGAAATTCTTGCCCCCGTCCTCGAAGGCCTCAAAAGAGCGGGGGAGGATTACGCCGTGCTTTTGCTCCCCGACCATCCCACGCCTCTTTCGACCCGCACCCACGCCCGCGACCCGGTCCCCTTCGTCCTCTATACGAGCGTAAAAGATTTGTCTCACTCGGCTTCCGCCTATAACGAATTCGACGTGTCGCAGACCAATTTCGTCCCCGTCGGATGCGAGCTTATCAAAAAACTGTTTGCCGTGGGAAAATAAAAGCCCAAAAACATCTTGTAAATACTGTAAAAATGTAATATAATAGTTTCAATCACTTCGGAGGTATATCAAATGAACTGCGGAAACGATCTCATAAACGGCACCAATCCCGTAACGAGCGGGACCACTACCTCGTCCACCATAGCGAGCGGCGCCGAATCCGCCTCGCAGGGCGGCTTTTTCGGAAGCAACCTTACAAGTATGCTTTTCCTTCTCATCCCGCTTGCCATACTGATAATTTTCTGGTTCTTCAGCAGCCGCTCTCAGAAGAAAAAGGAAAAAGAGCAGGCCGAACAGCGCAACGCCCTTAAAGTTGGCGACGAACTCGTCACCATCGGCGGCATAGTCGGCCGCGTCGTCACGGCGAAGCCCGACGACGACAAAGTCACCATCGAAGTCGGCGGAGAGAGGAACCGCGTCGTCATTATGAAATGGGCCATACAGACGATAATTAAGAAAGAGAACGGCGCAAAGGCCCCCGAAAAGAAGGAAGACGCGGCGAAACTCAACGGCGGCGTTCCCAAACAAAAAGAATAAGTAATATTCCGTCGTCCCTCCGCATAGCCTTTACAAAACGGAGGATGATGACATGGAAAGTGAAAAAAGCCGCCTTTCATTCAAAAGCGATATTCTGCCGGTTCTTAAAGACGGCGCTGTCGGGGCACTCGTCGGCGTCGGCGCGATGCTTATCGCAACGCTTCTCTTTGCCGCGCTCTTGGCGTCCGGACTCGTCCCATCGGACCTCGTTTCGGTCTTCACCGTCATTTCGGCCGCCGTTGGCGCCCTCGCGGGCGGACTCTTCGCGGGTTTACGCCGCAAACGGCAAGGCCTTTTTACCGGCCTTTCCGCGGGACTTTTCATTTTCCTGATCCTCACCGCGATAAAATTGTGCTTTTCAAAATCGTTCGGGCTTGACGCCGAATATTTCGCCGTAGCGGCTGCGCTTATAATTTGCGGCGCCATAGGCGGAATAATCGGAAGAAATATAAAATCAAAGAACAAGAATAATCGGAGGTATAAAAAATGACCCACATCAAAACCGTAAAATCGAGCGACCTTAAAAAGACCGCCTGCAAGGGCGGCTGCGGCGAATGCCAGACCTCTTGTCAGTCCGCCTGCAAGACTTCCTGCACCGTCGCCAATCAGAAATGCGAAAACGAAAAGAAGTAAACTTTCATAACGCTTTTCGGGATATAAGCTGTTCATAGGAGCAGCTTATATTTTTAAGAGAGGTAAATATGGTCCATATTTTTAAACAAAACGGCTACAATATAGTTTTCGACGTAGAAAGCGGCGCCGTCCACTCGGTCGACGACCTCACCTACGACGTCCTCACCAAAGAGAAAACCTTTTTGCGTAGTGACGCCGTCGAAACGCTTTCGGTGTCCTTCCCAAACTACCCGAAGGACGAGATCTCCGAGGTCGTAAGCGAACTCAGATCGCTTTATTCCGAAGGACTATTGTATTCCGAAGAATTCGTCCCCGAAGGCTTTATCGACGAAAACGCCGACCTTCCCGTGAAGGCGCTTTGCCTTAACGTCGCCCACGACTGCAACCTTCGCTGCTCCTACTGCTTCGCCTCAACGGGCGACTTCGGCGAAGGCCGCAAGCTTATGCCCTTCGAGACCGCGAAGGCCGCTATTGACTTTGTCATCGCATCCTCAAAAGGCCGCCGCAATATCGAAGTCGACTTCTTCGGCGGAGAGCCTCTTATGAACTTTGAAGTCGTCAAACAGACCGTCGCCTACGCACGCTCCATAGAAAAAGAGCACGGCAAAAACTTCCGCTTCACCATAACAACAAACGGAATGCTTTTGGACGACGAAAAAGCCGCCTACATAAACCGCGAAATGCATAACTGCGTCCTCTCGCTTGACGGCCGCAAAGAGGTAAACGACAAAATGCGCGTTACCGCAGCGGGCAAGGGAAGCTACGACGTCATCGTCCCCAAGTTCAAAAAGCTTATAGCCTCACGCGACGGCGAATACTACGTCCGCGGCACCTTCACAAAGTTCAATACCGACTTTTCCGAAGACGTCCGTCACGTCCGCGAGCTCGGCTTCACGCAGATATCCGTCGAGCCCGTCGTCTCTCCGGCGTCGTGTCCGTGGGCCTTGACCGAAAAAGAAGTCCCCGCCGTCCTCGCTGAATACGAAAAACTCGCCTTCTATATTCTTGACTTAAAGAAAAAAGGCGACAAGATAAACTTTTTCCACTTCAATATCGACCTCGACGACGGCCCCTGCATCTTGAAACGCCTCAAGGGTTGCGGATGCGGAAGCGAATACGTCGCCGTGACCCCCGACGGCGATATCTACCCCTGCCACCAGTTCGTCGGCGACAAAGCCTTTATAATGGGTAACGTCAGAGAAGGTAAAATCGACCCCGACCTCAAAAAACGTTTCAAAAACACCGATCTCTGCCATAAGTCAGAGTGCAAAAACTGCT
The DNA here is from genome assembly GCA_016281405.1 of Clostridiales bacterium. Lineage (GTDB taxonomy): Bacteria > Bacillota > Clostridia > Oscillospirales > RGIG5299 > RGIG5299. The sequence continues at coordinate 4,418 of JAEEIO010000164.1, forward strand.
TTGCCAAATACTTCTGCAGCGGCGGATGCAACGCCAACAACCACGCCTTCAACGGCGATATGTTAAAGCCCTATAAGATAGGCTGCGAGCTTCAGCGCAAGCGCCTCGAATGCTCCTTAATGATACAGACGGCGTTAAAAACCGAATAAAAGAGGCCTCGGCCTCTTTTATTTTTTAATTTTACTTGCAATTCGCTCCGTCATAGTGTATTATATAGTGGTTAACATAATATTGTAATAAACGGAGAATAATATGAAAGTTGGATTTCTCGGCGTCGGCAACATGGCTGGCGCGATAATAAACGGAATTAAAGACTCTGTCGGCCTCGCCAACGTCATGCTCTTCGATACCGACCCCGAAAAGTGCCACCGCTTTACCTGTGACGGCGCCGTGGAGGCCGTAAACGCCGCCGACCTCTTTAATAACTGCGACTTTGTCTTCCTTGCCGTAAAGCCGCAAAACTTCGCTTCCGCGGTGAAAAGTGAAGACTTCGCGTCCTGTAAAGCCGTCGTCATCTCGATAATGGCCGGCATAACGATTTCCAAGATCGTCGCCGTCGCGGGCGATAAGGTCAAAATAGTCCGCGCCATGCCAAACGCCCCCATGATGAATAAAACCGGCGCCGTCGGCCTTTGCAAAGCCGCAAACGTCACCGACGCCGAAATGTCCACCGTCAAAACCC
>JAEEIO010000165.1 GCA_016281405.1 Clostridiales bacterium
GAAAGCATAAGAAACAAAAACATACTTTACGCAATATAAAGGGGAAATCAATATGTTCAAAATCGCAGTCCAGACGGGCGACCTCGACAGCTTTTACGGTATCGACGCGGCCTACCGCATGATAAAGGAGGCGGGCTTCGACGGCGTCGACGCCAATCTCGACCATCTCGAAGACACCAGCGCCGTGAGAAACAGGATAGTCTCGCCCGCATTTTCGCCCGATTTGAGCGAAAAAGAGATGCTCGAATACTTTAAGCCCTATCTCGACGCCTCGAAGAAATACGGCGTCGACAACTACCAGGCGCACGCGCCCTTTCCGTCCATGCTCACCGCCGAAAAGGACGACGAGTGGGACGCGTTTCTTTTGGAAGTCCTCCGCAAGACTATAATCGGCGCCGCCTATATAGGCTGCCGCAACCTCGTCATCCACCCGTTTTTCATGGGTTACGAAGGCAAACTCCCGAAGGACGTCGAATGGGAACTCAATATCGAGCGTTACAGCAGCCTCATCCCGACGGCGAAGGAATACGGCGTGACGATAAACCTCGAGAATATGTTCGTCGGACACAACGGCAAGCTTTACGCGGCTATCTGCAACGACGCCCGCGAGGCCGTCGAATATATAGACGAGCTTAATCGCATAGCGGGCGAAAAGATATTCGGCTTCTGCCTTGACGTCGGCCACACCCTTATCGTCGGACACGACGTCAAGCAGTTCATGCTCACCCTCGGCGACAGGATAAACTGCTTCCACGTCCACGACAACGACGGCGGACACGACAGCCATCAGGCCCCCTACACGGGCAAGCAGGACTGGGACCGTTTCGCCGAAGGCCTTGCCGCGATAAACTACAATAAGACGCTCAGCTTCGAGACCTTTATGGCGACCAACACCGTCCCGCGCGAGCTTCTCCCCGAGCTCATGCGCTATATAGCCGCCTGCGGCAGATATTTCGACAAAAAAACCGAGGCGCTCGTCGCGCGATAATATGAGAAAACGAAAAGAAGACAAACAGGTATGAAAAGATTTTTGTGCTTACTCTGCGCGGCGTCGCTGATCATATCCATGGCGGCGTGTTCGCCCGCGGTAAAGAAAGGTCCCGAAATACTGTCGAAAGCGCTCGAGCTTACCGATTTCGGCGAAAGTCTCGAAGGACAGACGCTCACGACGCTCGGCGCGGGTGTTTTTGCCGATTACAGGCTCGTCCATTCCGACCCGACAAAAGTCGCGGATATGCCGCTCGACCTGACGGCGCAGAGCAGGATTATCGGGAATGATACGGGCGGCCTTGCGGAATTTGTAAGAGGAGCGGTAAAGACTCACGGCTTCAAAAAGGAATTCGAAACTCCCGACTATGAAAAACCGTCGACGTTAGAGAGCGCACTCGAAACGCTTTTCGCGGCGACGGGAGCATCCGACGGTCTTGAAGAGGCTCTTTCGGCGGCAAACGGCATAGCCGACGCGTTTAAGCCCGCGCTGGCGGAATACCTTTCGTCGGCGGCAAAAGCTTACGCCGTTTACCGCGAATACGCCCTGAAGGTTTCCGACGCGGAATATAAGGCTTTGCAGGACTATTATTATTGTGTCCCCGCGACGTCGGACCCCGCGCCTATGGCGACGGCTTACAACGTCGCCGGAATGACCAACGAAGAAAGATTTATCGCCGCAGGGATGCTTTTGACCGACGCGGCTTCAAAGCTTGTTGTATCGTTAAAGAAGACGTCGAAGCTGACGTCCGACGGCGCCGCCCTGATCATCGATACGCCTGCGGGGAAAATAATTCTCGGCTCGGAAAACGACGACGTTTACGACTCGCCCAAGGCGTTCCTGCTCATCGATATCGCAGGGAACGACGTCTATAACGGAAGCGCGGCGGCGTCAATGGCAAAAACGAAGCCCGTTTCGGTTCTCATTGACCTTGAGGGCGACGATATTTACGACTCTGAAGAAGAAAAGGCGCCCGCTCAGGGCGCCGGGATACTCGGAGCCGGATTGCTGTTCGATATGGCCGGAAACGACGTTTACAAGGCGGAAAGAGCTTCGCAGGGCTTCGCGCTCGTCGGCACGGGTATTCTTTTCGATGCCGCGGGAAACGACAGCTACAGCTCGAAGGTCTCTTCTCAGTCGTGCGGTTATTACGGAATATCGGTGCTCGCCGATATTGAAGGAAACGATTCTTATTACGCCTACGCCTTCGCGCAGGCCTCGGCGGGAAACAGGGCCATGTCTTTTCTCGTTGACAAAAGCGGAAACGACCGCTATTTCGTTGAGACGTTTGTTAAAGAGGGCTACAAGGGCCTGAGATACGATCTCTATCCGCACGCAAACGGAAACTGGTCGCAAGGCTGCGGCGCCGGAAACAGAAGCGTATCGACAAGAGAAAACGGCCTTGCCGGCGGTATCGCCGGACTGATCGACCTCGGCGGCGACGACGATTATCACGGCGGCATCTGGACGCAGGGGCTCGGATACTGGAGCGGCTTCGGCTTTCTTGCCGATATCGGCGGAAACGACGTCTATAATTCACATTATTATTCTCACGCAAGCGTAGCCCATTTCGCCGCCGCGGCGCTTATAGACATTGGCGGGGACGACCGGCACCTCGTTCGTGTCGAAGACGATTATCCGTTAGGCGAAGGCGCGGCTTTGTCCTTCGTGTGGGATAGAGGCGTGGCGTTGCTCGTCGACGACGGAGGAAACGACAAATACGACGCGACGAGATATTCGATGGCGACCGCCTGGTCGGAATACGACAGTAAAGGCCCGTTAAAGCAGGACCAGATATTCGCCTTCTTTATCGAGACCGAAGGAAACGACGCATATCCCGCCACGGACAAGGATCACGGCTGGGGCAGAGGCGCCTTCTTCTTCGATCTTCAGGGCGAAGACAAATACAGGGATAATCAGTTCGGAGACAGCCTTATGCTGGAAAACTCCGGCGGAGTATTCTATGACGGCGACGAGGGCGGCTACGTAGGGTTCTACACGGCGGCGAAAGAAACGTACGGCTTTTGACTTTCGTAAAACCGCCGTCCCCGGCAGCTCGCTTCAAGTCCCTTCACAAAGAAACAACGGGCCACGACGTAAAGCAGTTCATGCTCACCCTCGGCGACAGGATAAACTGCTTCCACGTCCACGACAACGACGGCGGACACGACAACCATCAGGCGCCCTACACGGGCAAGGCTGAAAGGAGCAAGATATGGAAGCGAAAAAACTGGCGCTTTTAAGGATCCTCGACATATTGAAGGAATACAGCGACTACGATCACCCCCTCACCCAGGCGGCCATAGCCGAAAAACTGGAGCGGCAATACGGCATCGTCATCGAGAGAAAGGCCGTAAGCCGCAACCTGTCGCTGCTTGAAGAGGCGGGCGTCGAGATAGGCTCCAACCACGGCGGGAGCTATCTCGAATGCCGCGATTTCATGGACTCCGAGCTCCGTGTTCTTATCGACGGCGTGCTCTCGAGCAAATACATAACCGCCGCCCACTCGAAGGATCTTATCGACCGCCTCTGCTCGCTTTCGAATAAATATTTCAAGTCGAGCGTCAAACACATCCACACGGTCGACGATTGGAGTAAGACCGACAATCAGGCGCTTTTCTATAATATCGAACTTATAGATACCGCCATTGAAAACAAAAAACAGATACGTTACGACTACAATAAATACGGCGTCGACAAAAAGCTTCACAAATCGTCCGTCCAGCAGGTGACGCCCTATCAGATGATACTCCACAATCAGCGCTATTATCTTATGGCATACAGCGAAAAATGGGGCAATATGACATTTCATCGTCTCGACAGAATAACGGGCATGAAGATAGTCGACGCGTCCGCGACCCCGGTCAAAAATGTCCCCGGCTACGAAAACGGCATAAACTATAAGGAACTCGCGACCTCGATGCCCTATATGTATACCGACAAGCCCGAGCGGATAGAGTTTATAGCCGACGCCGTCATAATCGATCAGATAATCGACTGGTTCGGCACCGACGTGAAAATAGAGAAGACCGACGTCGCCGAAAAAGTTCGCGTCTCCTTAAAGGCGAGCCCGGCCGCCATAGAGCATTGGGCGATGCAGTATATGAATCACGTCGAGATAAAATCGCCCGCGTCGCTTCGGGAGAAAATCGTAAAATCTCTCGAAAAAGGTCTTGAAAAGCACCGATAACGTCCCATAACCGCCGGTTTTTCAAAAAAACCCAAAGTTAGTTGACAAATCGGGGAAACCCGTGCTATAATGTTCACACCATTAAGAGCAACTGAGTGACAGCCACTGTGAAGTTGCAGCAACCTGCCGTAGTGTAAGGTGCTAAAGGCTGAGTCGATGGGGTGAACAAAGGCGCATAAATTGCACCCATCGAAGATGGGCGCATTTTTTTGCTCTCGATGGCAATACAAGGAGGGCAAACAGATGCTTTGTTTTTTGAAAAACGAGTTTTATAAAGAAGAAAAACTCTATATCAAGTCGATTAAAAATTGCGTGTTTATTGCAAAAACAGGCGACCGCTACACCTTTGCCTGCAAGATTAAAGACCGCGGCAAATGCGATTATTTCTACGCGGCAAACTCGGGATTTATCGATAAGACAAACGGCGGCAGGCGGCTTTACCTTTGCCACGCGTCCGAAAAAAAGCTTCTCGCGGCCGTAAGGCGCGCCGACGCGGCTTTAAAAAAGCCGCCGAAAGTAAAGAAGCAAAAAGGCAAAGACCGCATAGGCTTCTTTGCCCGCCTTTTCGGTCTTCGCGTCTTGCCGGCGCTCCCGAAAGAGTTTGACAAAAACTATTTCGTCGATTCCGACACTATAGACGCGGGAACGCTTCGCCGCTCGGGCTACACCGTCGTCCACCGCCCCTATTTCGCCATGATAAAAAGCACCCACGACGCCTGGACCTTAAACCCCCACACAAAATACGGCGTCGACGCTGCAAAGACAGACGACCCGACGATATCTTTCAAAGAATATCTCGAACTTTTTGACGAAAAAAAGTGATCTTTTAAGGTAATGCACCGAAAAAAGGACATAAAAAGGGCTATAATCAAACGGCAACGAAGAAAACGGAGGTAAATCGTTATGGCATGGTATGACGGCACCGAAAACTATACCAAGGAAAAACTTTTTAAGGCCTACCCGAAAAAAATCTGCCGCGGACTTTTCTTAAGCGACGACGGCAAAAGGCTCGCCATTGTAAACGATTTCGAAGAGAACACACCGTTTTATAAGGCGTCCGACCCCAAAAGGGAAGAGGACTTCTCCGAGAAAAACGTCTTTTACCACGTTTTCGCCGGTGAAGACGGAGTCAAAGCCAGAGCGGCGACAGAAGAGTTTATCAAAACCGCCGACCTCAAAGACAGCGACTCCGTCCTGCTTTTAAGAAAAGACCCCGATCGTCTTTTCGCCTACGGCAACGGACATATCTGCCTTTCTCTTCTCGAGATCACAGCCGCCCTCGCGGACGGCGTTTCCGACGGCAGCGTCTTTATCCTCCCGCTCATGCTCTACTTTCACCGCTGCCCCGTCTGCGGCAAAAGAACGCTTTCGGAGCGCGGCATGTTCGAGATATGCGCCGAGTGCGGATGGGAGGACGAGGGCATCGACGGCGAGGATGAGGAACCCGTATTCGCTCCGAACGGCGACTGCACTATAAGAGAATACCGTAAAAAGTATTTTGAATTCAAGGCCGAAGACCCCTTATACAGCCGGTGGGGCGACTGCCTTAAAAGAAAAAAAGAAAATAAAGAAAAGAGGTAATATTTATGAACTGCACTTCCGCCGAAGCGGCAAAGCTGCTTTCAAAACTCAACGAGGAGCGCGACCTTCTGGCACGCTTCGAAAATCAGTCGAGGACCTTCCTCGCAAGCGTCGGCGAGGACGTCGAATCCGTCCGTCCCGCCTACGATTACGAAAAGACCCGCGACGGGCTTAAAGCGCTCGATAAGAAAATCCGCGCAGTCAAGCACGCGATAAACGTCTTCAACGCGAACACCGTAATCCCCGATTTCAACATGACGATAGACGAAATACTCGTCTACCTTCCTCAGCTTTCCGAGAGAAAGCGCACCCTCGGCATAATGGCTGCGGCTCTCCCGAAGACCCGCGAGCCGATTAAGTCGAACATAGTCGACTACACCTACGTCAACTACGACCTCGAAACGGTAAAGGCCGACCTCGAAGCCGTCACCGACGAGCTTTCGAGGGCGCAGATTGCGCTCGACACCGTCAACCACTCCGCGACCTTTGAAATAGAGCTTTGACGGCTTTCCGTTGTCTTCGCCTTCCTCGATTTTTGATCAACTTTGGTTCGGTTGTTCAAAGTATGAGGTTTTTGAGTTATTCCTTTTGTTTTTTAGTAAGACGTTAAAGTTCAAAGTAGGCGTCATTTGCTAAACGAACGGACAATTCACGCATGGGAAGCGAAGGCAAGAAAACTTTTCGGGCGGCCGAAGTTCGGTTACAAGCCGCCCGATATTAAAAAAGGAGATTATATTATGGACGACGCAAACAGAATACTCGCCCCCGAAGAGAAAGCGAAGCTTTTGAGATTTATCACCGCGATTTTCGGCTCTCCCGAAATGCCCGACGAGGCTATAGACGAGCTCGTCTTCACGAAGGACACGCTCGACACGGTCAACACCGTTTTGAGCACCCTTACAGAAAGAGAGCGCGCCGTCATTGAGGCCCGCGTCCTCGAGGGACGCACCCTCGAAGAGACGGCGGAGGCGTTCGGCGGCGTTTCCCGCGAACTGATACGCCAGACAGAGGCCAAGGCATTTCGGAAGCTTCGCCATCCGAGCCGCAGCCGCCTCGTGAGAAACATAGTCGTCGACGTGATAAAACCCGCCGAGGACAAATATAACAAAACCCTCGGAGAGAACAAAAACGGCTGAAAATGCACTACGTTATTTCCGATATTCACGGATGCTTCGAAAAATACTTAAAAATGCTCGACCTGATAGGTCTTGCCGAGAACGACTCGCTTTTCGTGCTCGGCGACGTAATCGACCGCGGCGATGAAGGCGTCCCGATTTTGCTCGATATGATGCGAAGAAAAAACGTCGTTCCCGTAACGGGCAATCACGAGGCGATGGCCGCTCCCGTGATGAGGCTTCTGACGGACGGACGCGCCGTCACGCGGGACGCAAACGCCTATCTTCGGTGGATGCAAAACGGCGGTCTTCCCACGTTCGAGGCCTTTCGAGCTCTGGACCCGCAAACCCGCCGCGACGTCGCGGACTATATATCCTCCTTCTCGGTATACGAGACCATTTCGGTCGGCGGCAGAAGATTTCATCTATCGCACACTCTGCCCGGATACGATCCCGATAAGGATATACACGACGCGACTTATAAGGAGTTTATATGGGGAGAGCCCGACTACGACGAGACCTACGACGAAAAGATGCTTTTCGTAACGGGCCACACACCTACAGGGCTTATTGACCCCTCTTACGCGGGCAGGATATATATCAAAAACAATCACATAGCGATAGACTGCGGTGCCGTTTTCGACGGAGGACGTCTCGGATGCGTCCGCCTCGAAGACCTCGCCGAGTTTTACGTCTGAACGAAAAAACTTGCGTTCACCGACGCGGAGTTTCGCGAAATGTCGCAAAAGGCCGTCGTGGAGGCCCGCGTCCTTTAGGGACGCGCCATCGAAGCGAAAACCGGGTATTTTCCCCTTTCCCGTCGGGTAATGCACCGTTTTCGACCCGTTATACACGGTATAATGGTTACGGAAAGCAAGAAAAGGAGCATTTTCCGTGACCGTGACCCGACTGAGAATAAAAAACTTTGTAAATATCGACAGCTTCGAGGCCGACTTCGACCCCCGTCTTGCCGTCATAAAAGGCGCAGACGCCGCGGCGGTGATAAGAGCCGTAGGCGTCGTCTTAAAAAGCCGCGCGCTTATGAAGGGCGAGCCCGAAATCAGGGCGGGGACCGAGGTTTACGCCGAAATAACGGTCTCTGACAGACGTTTTTCCGTCTCGGCCCGCGCCTCGCCCGAACAAAACGGCTTCGATTACGCCGTCTCGGGTGACGGCGGCTCTGAAGATTTTTACGGACTTATCCGCCAGAGCCCCGAGGAGGAGAGCATCGTCTTCTTTCCGCCCCTCGAAAAACGCGGATTTTCAAATCGGCTCGGCGATTATTACGCCGCCGACGTCCGCTATCCGAACGGCCTCTTTTCAGAGCTGACCGACGGAGTGGGAGCGACGCAGTTTTTCCGTTCGCTTCTCCGGCATCACATAAAGGAGCGCGACGCCGCCGTCCCGAAGGGCGAAGCCTTTTCCGAATATCTTTGCTATCTCGACCTCAACCGCTTTTGGCAAAGAATAGAGGAAACGATAGATCTTCACCACGCGTCCTGGCCGCTCTTTATCGTCGGACTTCGTGAAAACGGCCTTCCCGCCGACTGCATTTACAAGGCCTTTTCGCTCGGCCGTCAGGTCTTCACCGACGCCGCCGTCAAAGACGTCCGTCCTCGCAGATCACAAAAAATAAAAAGTGAGGTAATAATATGAGCAAACTAAAAATACTCTACGTCCACGGCTACATGGGAAAGGGAAACGGAAGCGCAAGCCGCCTTCTTAAAGACGTCTGCGAAAAATGCTCGCTTGACTTCGAACTTGACGCGCCGCAGTTTCCGGTCTCGGACCCCGACGCCATGAAAAAGGCGCTTTCGGAAAGAATTGACAAATACGACTATATCGTGGCCTCCTCGCTCGGCGCATTTTATCTGCTTCAGACCGAAGCGCCGCGAAAGATACTCGTAAACCCCGCCTTGCCGGAAAACCTTAGGCGCATAAAGGCAAACGCCCCAGCAGAAAACCCCGACCTCACCGACGCCTTTATCGACCGCCTCGAGCGCGACTTCAACGCGGGCGCCGAAAAGTTTTTCAGCGCCGACGCGGCCTCGAAATGCGACTTTATCTTCGGTAAAAACGACGATATAGCGCCAAACGAGGCGGCTTACGCGAGCCGTTTTCCCGAGCCTCCGAGAGCCATCCGCGTCGACATGGGTCACAAACTGAACGCCGACGGCGCCGGAGCGGTCTGCTACACGATTATGATTTCGGCCTTCGCCGAAGGCATGGAACGCTTTTTGAAAGAACACGACGCGGAAAGCGAAAAGGAGACGAAAATATGAAAAAAAAGAACCTCGCTTACACCTATGAAGACGACTCGGGATACTACGATATGTCGCACGCCGACGTCGTCAGGGCGATATTCGCGGCGGCCGACGACGACGGAGTCGTCTGCCTCGAGGAGCTTGCCGACTTGACCGTTGACGAACCCGAGGAGGACAAATATCTGCGCTGCCGCCTGAAAGACCGCTCGGAAGAGAAGGTCGCCGAGATTGTCGAAATCCTCGATTATCTCTTGCGAAAATTCAAAAAAATCTCGGTTTATTACGATCAGCTCATAGGCTATAACGATATGGAGGAGACGATAGGCGACGACGAAGAGACCCTTTCGGTCTGGACCGCTTACGTAAAGGACTATTCCTCCGACGACCCGTCGGAAAACGAAAAAGAGGCCGGGGCGCGCCTTGACGGAAGAAGAATAAAAGCCCGCAGCCTTATCGCGATGGCGAGGCGGATCTGCAAGCTTTTATATCTGAACGCGCCGCCGATAATCATTGAAAACGAAGAAAAGCACTTCGCCGAGGCGCTCGTCCTGAACCTCGCCGCCGAGTCGGTGGAAACGGTAAAACCGTAAGGAGAAATATATGGTCTTTTTCACCGCCGACGCCCACTTCGGCCACGAGGGTATAATCAAAACCTGCGGCCGCCCCTTCGAAAACGCCGCCGAAATGGACGAAATTATGGTCGCCCTCTGGAACTCTACCGTCTCGGGTAACGATACGGTCTATATCCTCGGAGACCTCTTTTACCGCCACCGTGACCCCGAGAGCGTCTTAAAAGAACTTAACGGCAAAAAACACCTTATCGTCGGAAACCACGACGCCTCGTGGCTCAAAAAAATCGACCCGTCGAAATACTTTATTTCGGTCGAAAACACGGCCAAGATCTCCGACGGCAAAAGGGGTTTGATCCTTTCCCATTATCCGCTTTTGACGTGGTGGGACGGCGACTACGTCGTCCACGGGCATATCCATAACGACAGGTCTTCTTCCTATTGGCCCGCGGTGAAAAACGACCCCAAGATGCTTAACGCCGGCGTCGATATAAACGGCTTCCGTCCCGTCGCCTTCGATCAGCTTGTGATAAACAACGACTGCTTCAAGGAGGGGCTGGAGGAGGTCTTTTCGAATTACGACGTCAACGGCGAAATAAAGATATGGCTCGACGACCTGCGTCCCGCGCCCGTCGGCCACGTCCTTTGCAAAAGCGTAAATCAGGCGAAGTGCGTTATAGAAGCGTGCGAACACGCGGGCATAAAAATAAACGTCATCGACTGCGACCACGACCTCGGCGACTACGCCAAAGACGGCGGCGACGGCATAAAGCTTCTGGACTGGCTCGTCGAGCGCGGCGCCTTCTACCCGATAAAACTCCATACCCAAAACGCCGTCGGGCGCGAAAATATGCAGCGCGAAATAGACAGATACTGGAGCGAAAAATGAAACGCGACCTTCCTCACGCGAAACAGATACCCACGTCGCTCGCCGTTATAAAGGAAACGCTCGACGACGTCGGAAGCGTCTTTCACCGGAATATACTCAGATACGTCGGCGGCTCGGACGACGAGTGGGCTTTGGATAATTATCTTGCCCTTGCCGCTTTGGAGCTCGAGCGTTTATCGCGCCTTATCTATCGCAATAAAAAGGGCGAATACGTTAAACCGTCCGAAAAACTGTATCGGAAATACCTGTTCGACCGGTATTTTGAAAGCGAGGAAGAGGTCGCCTTTCGCCTTCGGATTGAAGGATCGGATCCCGAAGACGCCCCGCGCGTTTTCAAAATTATAAGAAAGACGGCCGAGACCGTCTGTCCGATGACGGCGTGCCTCTCGGAGCAGGCCTTCGCGAGCGAATACGCCCACGCCGTCGACTACGTAATAAGCCGTGGCGGCGACCTTCCGAAGCCGGTTATAAGCTCTCTGTTTCCACGTAATTACGAAGGCTTCGAAGAATACGACCCCTGTGAACTTGCGCTTGAAATGAGAGAAAAATACGCTTTATGACCGCGCCCTCCGCCGCATCCGTTTCCGCGCCAAAAAATCCCGCGGCGACGGCGCGGGAGTTTTTGTTGAAAAACCGCCGCGAGCGATATGCAGCTTGCGACGACGTGCGAAGAAAGGGACTACACTCGCTTGACGAAAGCCCCACCGGGGCTTTCTCCCGAACCGCCTGTCGCCTTTGGCTCCGTCGGTTCGGAGCTCGGCGGGGTCCCTTTTACATAGAAATAACCGTCCGTGGCTAATGCCACGGACGGTTATTTGGTGCGAAGAAAGGGACTTGCTCTCGCGCGAACACGCGCTCGGTCAGCCTCGGGTCTGACGCGCCCCCGGCGCGTCATTCAACACCTCGGCGTTCAAGTCCCTTTTTGATCAAATTAAATAACGGGCTATGGCAAAAGCCATAGCCCGTTATTTGGTGCGAAGAAAGGGACTTGAACCCTCACGAAGAAACCTTCACTACCCCC
>JAEEIO010000166.1 GCA_016281405.1 Clostridiales bacterium
CCCTTTTGCCTTGTCTGAACGAAAAATTACTCGCGTAAAACTGCTACGCACCGCAAGCGAGAGATTTTTGCGCGAGATGCGAAAAAGGCGGCGGAGCATACTGACGTATGCCCGCCGTCTTTGACAAAGTATCGCACGAAAAGATCCGCTCCGGCGGCTATAAATCCCTTATCCGCACCGCCTTTTGTTGCGGCGGCGTTGTTTTAGTCGTTTATTCAGAAAAACAGTTCCGAAAGCTCTTCGACCGAGGCGCCGAAGATATAGTCGGAGGCGGGCGCGGCTGCGAGGGCTTTTCTGACGTCCGCGGGGTCGTGGCGGACGCCCGTGAGCTTCTTTTCAAGCTCCGAGACGTCCTTGCGGCCGAAAAAGTCGCCCGTGATTTTTATCTCTTTTATAACGCCGCCCTCTGCCGAAAGCGATATCTCGACGACGCCGCCCTCCGTCCGCTTGCCGTTTTTGAAGGCGTAGCGTGGCGCCTCGCCGTAGTTCCACTCCCACGTCGAAAACTTTTCGAGGCGAAGCTTTTCCACGGCCGCCGTGTCGGCGTCGGAAAAGGCGTATTCGCGGGCGCCCTCTCGCTTTAAGATACTTCGGTAAAGTCCCTCGGCGAAGGCGCCGACGTCGGCGTCGGTTTCAAGCAGGTCTTTAACGTTCGCGACGCGCGAGCCGACCGACTTTATGCCGCGGCTTTGGTATTTTTCGGGTCTCGGACGGAGCGCCCCCGCGAGGCGCGACAAATCGGCCGAATATAAAAGCGTTCCGTGGTGCAAAAGGCGGCCGTTACGGAGGGTCTGGGCGTTTCCCGAAATCTTTTTGCCGCATGCCAATATATCGTTTCTCCCCGAAAGCGAGGCGTCGAGGCCCAAGGAGCGAAGATAGTCTATAACGCTTTCCGAGAAAAGGGCGTAGTTTCCGAAGGCGCCGTCCGTCGCCTTTTCTATAACGCTGTAATTTAAGTTTCCGAGGTCGTGGAAGACGGCGCCGCCACCTGTCAGGCGTCTTGCGACCTTTATGCCGTTTTCCGCGACGAAGACGGGGTCTATTTCGGAGAGGGTGTTTTGATTTTTGCCGATTATGACCGAACGGTCGTTTTGCCAAAGATAGAAAATATCCTCGTCGAAATTATCCATTAAATACTGCTCGGAGGCGAGGTTGAAGTGCGGGTCGACGCTTACGCCTTTTATCACAAGCATTTCTGTCGCCTCGTTTTCGGAAAGTCGGGGACGTCTATTCCCTTCGGCGCGTCGGGCGGAGGCGGGAGCATACCGAGGTCGCCGCCGTCGTGGATCTCGGCGGGGGTAAGCTTCATATATTTGGCGTAGCCGACGGCGTAGACGACGCCGTCCTCGGAGAAGACCATCCCCTCGCCCTCGAAAATGCGGCGGTTATTCGAAACGGGGCGGGCGACGACGTAAAGCGGCTTGCCGTAGGGGACGGGCTTTTTGTATTTTATCTCGAGCTCGCCCGTCACGCCCCGGGTGTCGGGCTCCGAAACGTTGACGGCGCGGCCGACGGCCTCGTCGATGAGGGCGGCGATAAGTCCGCCGTGGACGCGGCCGGGGTAGCTCTGGTGAAAATCCTTCGGGTTTGCGATGCCCGCCGCCCAGCCGTTTTCGAGGGCGAAAAAGCGGGTCTTCATCGAAAAGGGGTTATCCGCGCCGCAGACGGCGCAGTTTTTCGAAATATCGAAGCTTTTTACGATTTTAAGATACATCACTTTTTTCTCCATATCCCCGCGGCGTGGGGCGCGATCTCGGGAAGCTCCAAAACGCCGCCTTTACCATTGAAGCTCTCGCTTCCCATGACGCCTTCGAAATCCCACTCGAAGCCGCCCGCCTCCTCGGCGGGAAGCATAAGCTTTACGGGTTTATCGCTCATATTGAAGAGGGCGAGCATAAGCGGGCCGTCGTCGACGGTCTTCAAGGCTACGACCTCGGGGTCGGCGTAGTAGTCGATATAGCCGATTTTCCGCATCGGCGGCAAGAAGCTTTCGGCAATTCTCTTTTGTCTTTCGGGTAAGAGTTCGCCCCACACTTCCGAAAGGACGTTCGGGAGCGACAGAAACCATATAGCTTTGCTCCAGCTGTCGAAGGTGACGTCGTCGAGACCGAGTATTTTTTCGCTCCACGGCACGCCGAAAAGGGTGTCGCCGTAGGGCGCTTTTTCGTAGGCGTTTTCCCTGTGGCGCGCCATCATGCAGTCGGGGTCGTTTCTGAAAAGTCTGCCGTCCATCCACTCGCGGCGAAGGACGTTGTTTAGGCAGGGCTTTATCGAACAGTTAAGGCCGATCATATCGCCGCTGTCTATGGGTATGTCCCAGCGGTTTCCGACGTCGGGGCCTATCCTTATCGAGTCGGTGACGCCGACGGTCTGGAAAATCGCGGGGCCGCAGGTGAGGACGTGGCGGCCGTTCGCGATCTCCTTTATCATTTTCAGCGTGTCGTGATAATATGCCGCTATGGTCTTTTCGCGGGCGCGGCGGACGCCGTCCTGCATGGCCATACCGAGAAAATCTATTTTGATATAGTCGAATTTCCACTCGTTGAAAACGCGTTCGAAGGTCTCTTTTATGAAGGCCGTCACCTCGGGATTCGAGAGGTCGAGGGCGACGTCGTAATTATTCTTCGTGTCGTCGTTTCCGACCGCCCAGTCGGGATGGGCGGCAAACAGGCGGGATCCTTTAGAGGCGGTGAAGGGGGCGAGCCATATCCCCGCCTTGAAGCCTTTTTCGTGTATCTTATCGGTAAAATCCTTCATGTCGCCGAAGCGGCTTCCCGCGGTCCAGTCGCCCCAGCGGTGCTTGGCTTCGGTCTCGCCGTAATCG
>JAEEIO010000167.1 GCA_016281405.1 Clostridiales bacterium
CAAAACTGCAAAGCACCGTAAGGCAAAGATTTTTGTGCGAGACGCGAAAAAGGCGGCGGAGCATACTAGCGTATGCCCGCCGCCTCCCGCAAAGTATTCGCGCGAAAAGATTGCCTTACGGCTACCTCGTCCCTGTGTGAGGGCGCCCTTTAGGACTCCGTTTTATTGCTTGTATTTAAGCTTTGTTGCCGCAGCTCGAGGCGGACGAAGTCTCACTCGAGGCGGGAGCCGTCGAGGAGGGCTCTTCGACGACGCCGTCGCTTGCCGAGATCTTACCGATGAGGATGGTGTCGGGGTCGCGGTCGCTTCCGCTATTGTCCCACATATCAAAGCCGAGGTAGGCTTTGCCGTCGGTGAAATACTTGGAAAGGAAGTTTAAGTCCATGTCCGCGCCGCCGTCGGCGATGACGAGCAGCTTGTCGTTCGCGTAGATGGCGTAACCGAAAACGGCGTCCTTCTTTATGCTTATGGTGATGGGCTCGGTGCTGTACATAAATTCGCTCGCTATGACGGCGAGGTCGGCGCCTTCGACGGCAAATCCCTTTTCGTTTATGCTGTAGGGGATTATGCACATATAGTCGGTGGCAACGACATACTGGCAGATGACCATGAGGCCGTGTCCGAAGCCGCCGACGTTGGTGGCGCCGGGGGTGAAGTCCGCCTTATCGGAGAGGCAGAAGGAGAGGCGATGGCCGCCGCTCCACATGGTGGGGGTGATGGTGAAGGTCAGGCCGTCGAGCTCGACGGGCTCTTTGAGCGCGGCGTAGACGGCGCTGCTTGCCTTGTTCGGGTTGGTGAGAAGCAGGCCTTTGTCGGTCTCGGTGAGGGCGCCTTCGGTAGCGCGGAAATCATCGAGCTTGGTTCCGACGTCTTTGGTGCCTGCGCTGACAAAGACCGCGAGGGAAACGAGTAAAGCGGCCGCAGTGAGGATGGTGATAAACTTTTTCATTTTGTTAGCTCCTTTCTTTAATTACAATTCCATTATATATAAATATAAAAGCTTTGTCAACAGTTTTTTTCAAAAGGCGGGATAATCTCTTCCCCGTCGTCGGTGACGGGGATATACCTCATTTCGCCGCTCACGACGGCTTTTATGAAGCTTTTTCCGAAGGAGTCGACGCGGGCGACGGCGGCGTAGCGGCCGGGCGAAAGAAAGCCGTCTTTTACGCGGTCGTCTTCGAAGGGCTCGACGTAGACCGGGAGGGCGTTTTCGGGTGCCGACGCCAAAAGCACCGACCCCGCCGCGAAGGGACTGTATTCGCGCGGGAGCCGCTTGACGGCGCCGCGGACGTCCTTCTTCACGCGCTGACCCGGGAAAAGATAAAGGCTTTCGAAGGGGTCGACGGCATAGCGTGAAGCGGCGCCCTTAACGAATATAAAGTCCTCGGGCGTCCTCCAGAGTTGAAATAAAAGCGCGCTGTCGCCCCCATGAGCGGTTTTTCCCTGGTAGCCTACCGTTTCCCCTCTTCTTACGCGGTCGCCCGTCTTGAGCCACGGAGCGGGCGTTATATAGAGGTAGCGGGAAAATAGCTTTCCTTCCCTTACGGGATGCTCGACGGTAAGCGAGCGGACCGAGCCTACGCTTACGTCGGCGACGCGCCCGTCAAGGACGCAAA
Organism: Clostridiales bacterium; assembly: GCA_016281405.1. Classification (GTDB taxonomy): domain Bacteria; phylum Bacillota; class Clostridia; order Oscillospirales; family RGIG5299; genus RGIG5299. Next base: position 1,617 of record JAEEIO010000167.1, read on the forward strand.
GGACGTCGCAGGCGTCGGGCTTTCCCGAAAGCGCCGCGCCGTAAATATCGACGCCGTATTTTTGTTTATAGAGCGGATCTTTGAAATAAGCGAGAACGGAAAAGTCGTTTTCGGGCATACACGGTCTCGCGTTTTCTTCGGTCATACTATCACCTCTTGATATTTGGTATAACAATATGAATTTCGTCCCGAAAATAAAACCGATTGACGATTATTTGCAAGAATGCTATAATATTCGTATAAGATGAAAAATCGGAAGGTTTTTGCTTATGAAGTATATTTTATTATTCTTAAAGGACAACATCTACGTCATAATGGCGGCCATCGGCGCCATCGCCGCGATACTTATGACCGTTGAGAACTTCAAGGGGTCGGGATACGGAAAGAAGGACGTTTTGAAAATCGTCCTCCTCGGGTTTTCGGCGCTCATTATAGGGCTGTTCCTCGCCGACCTTGCCAACTGGTTTTTCTTCCGCGACAATATGTTCGCGGCGGGTAAAAACTACAGTTTCTGGGAGCTTTTCCAGAAGGCGGGATTTACCTTCTATATCGGTCTTTTCGCCTTCTGCGGCGCGGCGGCGCTCTTTTTCAAACTCGCGAAGTTCGACGTTAAGAAGCTCTTTTATTACATAATCCCCGCTATACCGCTTTTCCACGGCATAGCGCGCGTCGGATGCGCTATAGAGGGATGCTGCTACGGAATCACAATAAACCTGCGGATAGGCGATCTTCTTATCGAGAAGTTCCCGACGCAGTTTTGCGAAAGCCTTTTCCTCTTTATACTCTTCTTCCTGCTTGAATTCAGGTTCAAGAAGGGCCGCGCGGTGATCTATTTCACCTCCTACGCCGTTTTCCGCTTCCTTATCGAGTTTTTAAGGGGCGACGACAGAGGGTATCTGATACGCGAGATACCGCTCTCTCCTTCCCAGCAGATGGCGATCGTCGTCGTTTTGGTCGTTATTATTTACCTTTGCGTCACCAAACTTAAGGACAAAAAGGCGCTCGGCGCCGTTATAATTTCTTCGGCTGTTGCGCTGACAGCGGCCTTTTCGATAGTTTCGGCCGTCGTAACCGTCAAGGCCGAGGCGGGCGAGAGAGCCGACGTCGAGGCGGCCGTAGCCGAGGTTTACGGCGCGATAAACGCAAACGCCTCATATCCCGAGGGGGCGACGGACATCGAGAAGGTCGATTTCAAAGTCGCGGCGGCAAACGTCATTATAAACAGGCTCAGCCTTTTCTACGGAAAAAACGATCAAAGGTTTATAAACGTATATAACGAGACGGTCGGAAAGCTTTTAGGAAGCCTCGACGGCGAACAGAAAATCACCGCGATAAGCTTCGACGGCTTTGATTTCATACGTTTCGGCGGAAGATACTTAAACGCCCACAAGTCTGCCTACGGCGTATATAAACTCACCGAAAACGGCGTGACGTCGACCTACGCCGCGCAGTTCAAGTGCGAGGAAGGCGTCTGGAAGCTGCTTTATATGTATAAGATGGCGTAAATCAAAAATCAAAACCTCCGCTTCGCGGAGGTTTTTTTTAATTTTATTCTTTGGTTGAGTAGGGGTTTTTGTTTTCTTTTACGGGATCTTCCGCGGCTGCGCCCCAACGTCCGAAGCAGATAAGCAGGTATCTTATGAGGCCGGCGACTATCCACGCGATAAGGGTGCCGATAAACCACCATATCGAAAGGCCTACAGTGAAGTGAAGGATGAGCGTCAGCCACATGGGGACGGAGCAAAGCCACGAGCTTATGCGGAAAATCATAAAGAAGAGAAAGCCGAGAATATATTCGCCTGCATTTTTTCTTCCGTCTTTCATAACGCCGCTCCTTTTTTTGTTTTATTATAAGATACAAAATACTGTTTGTCAAGAAAAAGAAGCACCTCCGCGAAAGCGAAGGTGCTACGGTTTTATTATTCTTTTAACAAAAAGCGGTAATGAGCTGGCATACGACTATTATTATGCTTTTCTGGCCTTGACTACAAATGCAGCCGCAATAAGAGCAACCGCCACAATGCCCGTCAATAACACCACGTCGATATCGGCGGGGCCCGGTACGACCGATCCCGACGCCGTAAAGCTATTTGCCGCAGTACCGTTTATGCTCTTTATCAGAAGATTGGTGTTCGCACCTCCGAAGCCGGATGCAACAAAGGAAATATAAGCTTTCCCATCAGTATCCAGAACGGCGGACTTTGCAAAAGAAACGCCTGTCGCCTGACCGTTTATATAAATATTGACATTATCGCCGCTGACCGCGAATTTAATCGTCATATCGGTATTGTCTGCCCAATTTCCGGTACAATGCGCGAAATCAACCGCTATCGCGGAGACCCAGCCTCCGAAAAGAGTCCAGCTCCAGTTGTCGACGCCGCCGTCGAGAGCAAACGTTGCGGCCGCACCGGTAGTATTCGTATAATTAAGTCCAACGCCCGCACCCGCCATCGGATTCTTTGTGGTATCCTCCGCATTGTACGGGATCATTGCCGTAGGCTTATCCGCCGAAACGTTGACCGAAAAATACGAAGTAAGATATCCTTCGGTCTTGCCGGGAAGACCCGGGGCGTTAAAAAGATTTTCCGGTCTCACCAATATTTCAAGGCCGTCAATCGCGATCTTTTTATTGTAAACCACAGACGACTTTGAATAATTGGCGTGAGGCGTTGGAGCGGAATTGTCAAGAAGAATGCAGCCGTCATCATCAACAACAATTTTTCCAGCGCCTTCCTGAATACCTCCTGCGTCATTGCAGGTGTCAACTATTTCCGTCCACGAAGAGGCAAGGGATGCCGCGCTTCCGGATACGGCAAGCATAAACAAAAGAGCAAAAGAAACAACGATAATAACTGCTTTTTTCATTTTTTATATCCTTTCGTAAAATATTAATACCATTTAAGTTAAAGAATACACAGCCAGCTCATTGCCATTCAATCGCAAAACCTTTTTCTCCGGTCTTATTCTTACTTTTTCTTTTTCTTTGCGAGGACGAAGGCGGCGACGCCGACGGCTGCGGCCGCGGCCGCGACGCCGGCGATTATCCACCCGAGAGGCGAGGAGGAGTCCTCTTTGATAATATTCTTAATTACAGTGGCGCTCATCGTCCGCGCGGCGCCGTCGTAGGAGAAGGTGTATTCGCCGTAGACGGGGACGCCAAGCTCTGACTTCAGTTTGCCCGATATGACGATATCGAAGGTGTCGGAGACCGATACGCCGTTATTCTTCGGGATGTAGAAATCGATAAAGTTATTTAAGAGGTCGTATTTAAGCTTCGCGCCCTCGAATTCGGAGAGCTTTTTGCCGGCAACGGTGAAATATTCGTAGAAACTCTTGTCGAGGTCGATGGTGGTCGCCTCGCCCTTAGCGACGGCGTCGTCAAGGATGGTTGCGCTTAAGTGGAGTGAGAAGCGGACGAAACCGTCTTCAACGTCGAAGAGGTCGACGACGCGATTCTTTTTCTTCTCCATAAGGTTATGGGACTGGTTTACGGTGACGGTTATGGGAGTTATCGTGGCCTTGCTTCCCTCTTCGAACCAGATGAGTTCGGAACTTTCGGCGGCGGGTATCGTTATGGTGATGCCGTTATAGAGAAGCTCTTTGCCGCTCTTTACCATGGATATGCCCGCGTCTTCGAAGGTGAGGACGTAGTTTTTATCGGGGTCGAGGCCCTTGAACTTGAGAACCGTCGACTCGTCGCACTGGGCGCGGCGGAAGACGAGGGCGTAGCCGCTTGCCTTCTCCTCCGAGTAATACTCGTAGGCGCACCAGTCGGTCTCTTCGTAAGACCACGGGGTGAGGGCGTAATAGTCCTCGTAGACGTATTCGTCGGTGCTGCGTTTCTCGCTCACCCACTGGCGCGCGACGTCCCAGTCGGGTTTTTTCTTCGGATCGGTCGCAAAGCCCGCCCACGGGGTCATTGAGCTTCTCATTCGGTATTTGGTGAAGCAGGTGTTGGCCTGCGAAGCGGTCATAACGCCGTTATAGGGTATCCACTGCATGAGGCTTAAGGTCTGCGACTGCAGTCTCGCGCAGTCGTCGTTGAAGTAGCCGTAATAGTCTATTCTGTGGAAGGGGTTGGCGTAGTTTAGCGTCCTTACGTCGAGCCTCGTGCCGCCCGAGGCGCAGGTGTCGATGAAGAGGCCCGGGAAGTGGTCACGAAGACCGTCCCAGAGGTCGTAGTGGCCCTGAACGTATAGGTTTTCGTAAATGCCGCTTCTGTCGGGATCGGCGCGGTCGATATTGGTCCAATCAAGGCCCGGGAGGTAGTTCATATCCTCGCGGTAGATATCAATGCCGCCCTTCTCCATCGCCTTGATTATTCTGTTCTTTAAGAATTCGACGGCGTCGGGGTTGGTCATGTCCATAAGATTGAGGTTGGAAGAGGTGGCGTAGCCTTCGATTATCCAGTCGGGATTTAAGGTGTCGCCGTCGATTTCATTCGTGGGGGCGTTTGATTTATTGTAGGTCGTCGTCTCGGGGGCGAACCACAAAAGCGTCTTGCCTCCGGCCTCGGCCATGCGGTCGCTTATGGCTTTTAAGCCCGTCGGGAAGCGGGAGGGGTCTGCTATCCAGAACTGGAAGTCGGTGTGCCAGCAGGCGTCCATCCACCAGTAGTCGACGGTGACGCCGTTTGCGATGTAGGTTTCAATGACACTTAACTGCTGATCCTCGGTGGCTGAGCCCATCTCGGCGGTATATTGGCCGGTATAGCAGGATATTACGGGCTTCATCAGCTCACCCGCGGCGTCTCTCGGCGAAACGCAGTCGATCAGGAAACGGCGCCAGACGTTTACCGAGCGGTCGTAATCGCGGCCGTCGTAGTAGACCGTGGCGACGATCGGAGACTCTATCTCCTCGCCGGGTTTAAGGTAACCATTTAAGGCCTTCTGATAGGCTCTGAAGGAGGTCTTTACGCCGTCCGGCTTAAAGTCGGCGGCCCAGTTGCCCGTCCAGCCGACGGCTATGAAGGCGCCGCCTTCGCCGTACATCATATTCCAGTAAGGCCAGTTGTTTTCGGTGCTTCGGCCCGTGGTCTCGGCGTAGCTCTTTTGCATTTTCAGCGGGAATTCGACGGGGGTATAGGCCGAGCCGACGCCGCCCAAGGTGTAGATATAGGGGTTTTCGCCCTCGAAGACGAGATTTGCCGAGTAGAATTTGGTGATTTTGGGCGAGTCGGAGTCCTTGATATTCTTTACCGCCATATACCACGAAAATGCGGCGTTGTCTTTATAGACGTCAAGGTATAGGGTGAAGCGGAGGCCTGAGACGTGATCGTAGACGTAGGTCGTGGTCTCTTTCGCCTTTGATTCGTGTTTGACGGGGTCGGACTTGGATACGAAGGTGAAGCCCTCTCCGAAGCCGTTATAGACGGTGCCGCCTATCGACACCGAGAAGGGGAACTTCGACATATCGGAGGTGTAGGATTTTAAGATATTTTCCGCCCTCTCTTTTTCGGCGGCGGTCGATCTTGTCGAGGAGTAGCCGAAGCCGCTTTGACCTACGGTCTCTGAGAGAAGGTCGGCGCCCGAGGCGGTGAAGTTGACGCTCATTTCCAAAACCCCTTTTTGTGTTTTTGTTTCGCTGTATATTGTGCCGACTCCGTCGGCATAGTATTTGATATTGCCGCCCGTGACGGCTATTAGGTATTCGCCTGCGGGAAGGACTTTATAAAACGGGAAGCTTGCCTTGCCGTCCTTTATTTCGGCCTCGGCGGAAAGGACGGGCGTCTTTGTGAGGGTGTTTTTGCAGGATGTCGCCCAGTTATAGACGTCTATTGTCACCTTGCCCGAGCCTTTTACCCCGAGGGTGAGGCCGACGAAAGATTCGGTGGTCTTTATCTGTTGATAGAGGTCTTTGCCGTCGAAGCTGCCGCTCGATTTAAGCCCCTCGTAAAGGCGTTCGCCCTCGCGGGTGAGGGTGTTTTCGTCTTTTACGAGCATGGGATCGCACCAGTTGACGACGGCGTTTCTATTGCTTCCGTCGTAGTTTCCCGTGCGGAGCGTTACGGCTTTCGCGCCCGCGGGTATCTCTGCGCCGACAAGGTATTTGTTCTTAGCCTTCATCTCGCCCGAGGAGTAGACCTCGGCGCCGTCGGCGAGTATTTTTACTTCGGCTGTGCCGCGGGTGGTGACGTTGGCGGTGTCGGATATGCCGACAACGGCGCTTATATAGCCGTAGTCGCAGCCCTCTATATTAAATATGATATCTTTATAAGAGGACGAGGCGTCGGTGTTCGCGGGCAAAACCGAAAAGCCGTTTTCGGCGATAAAGCCTCCCGCTGAGAGAACGCTTCCGTCTGCGTTTTTATTGCGGACGGCCTCGGTCGCTGAGGCAAAGGCGACGTCGCTAAGTAGCACTATGTCTCCGCCGCGGACGTAATTGACGGTGTCGGCGCCCTTTTCGGCTCCGCCTATATAGCCTTTAACGGTTATGACGCAGTTACGGTCGGTAAGGCCGCTTATTTCTGCGGCAAAGAGGCCGTCTGTAACGGGGACGTCATTGCCGAGGTCTTTTCCGTTTACAAAGACCCGCACCTTCTCGGCAGAGCTTGCGCCCGCTACGGTGAGGGAGGACGAGAGGCCCGCGTAAAAGTCTTTATAAAGAGCGGAAGGGGCGGGCGAGGTTATAACGACGCCGCCGTCGCTTATCTTCTTAAGAAAGCAGGCGTCGCCGAAGCAGCCCGAGTCGCCGCCGTAGGTGTCGCCGCCGTCGGTGTGCTTAAGAGTTATCGTTTTGGCGCCTCTTACGTCGACATCTATGAACTCGGCGTCGAGGCCGTCGGCTTTCTTGCTTATTCTCGAGGCGAAGACCTCTTCGCCGTCAAGAAGGACGAAGAACTGAACGGCGCCATATCCGACGTCGTCGGGGCCGACCCACGCCTGAAAGCGCTCGAAGCCCGCGCCTTCTATATTATAGGTGAGTATGAAAGGCTCGTCGGCGCGCGGATGGGTCATTATGCCCTTCTCGAAGACACGGCCGTTTATAGAAAGGGGGTTCCCCAGGTAGTCCTTATCGTAAAAGGGGCTTCCCTTGCCGCTGTCCTCTATGACGCACTCGGTAAAACTTAGCTTGTCGAGGTAGACCTTGACGTATTCGTCGTTTGCCTCAGCCATGCCCGAAAAGCCTGAGAAGAGAGCGAGGACGAGGGCGAAGACCGCAAATAAGGAGAATACCTTTCTCATATTTCAAACTCCTTCCGCATTGTGTTTTACGGTTTTATTTTAACATTTCGGGAGGCGCTTGACAATATTTCACTGTTGCAATTGAATTCAATCTTTTTTAGAGTAGTAGCCGACGCCGCTTGCGAAAATGAGGTCGGGGCGGACGATATAGTCGTTATAGCCCTTTGGGGCGCCGCGAAGCTTCAGACAGCGGCGGACGGCGTGGTCGATGGCTTTTTTTGCCTGTATAGGCTGGTTTTGCGAGATAACGGCCTTTATGCGTCCCGAGGTGAGGGCGGCGAGGTTTACGGCCGTCGCGTCGACGGCTATGACGCCTATATCTTCCCTGTCTCGCTTCAGAAAGGCGTCGCAGGCGGCGACGGCAAGCGACGTCGTGACAAAGACCGCCTTGACGTCCTTATTTTCGGCTATGGCGAGGGCGTTTTCGTATATCGAGGCGTAGCCGTCGTCGCTGTTGCGGACGTCGGCGACAAGAAATCCGCATCTGGCGGCGGCCGAACGGAAGCCCTCGACGTTACAGGTATGGAGAGAGGTCTCGGAAAGTCCCGAAATAAC
>JAEEIO010000168.1 GCA_016281405.1 Clostridiales bacterium
GAAGCGGAACTCATTTCATCATTTTGCGGTGAAACCGCAAATCATCATGGCGACCGAAGGGAGGCTCATCATTTGCCCGTCAGGGCAATCATCATTCTTTTCGACGTTTGGCACACAAACGTCCTGCTTGCGCCGATATGCGACAAAAACCGACTGAAATAAGGATAAGCTTTCCTTACCTCAGCCGGTTTTTATTTACTGTCCTTTAGAGCACTGCGCTTACCGCGGAGGTTTTTTTGTTTTTTTACGGCTCCAGTATGGTGCGAAGCACCGTCTGGGCATACCAGCGGGTAAGATAGTCGTTGCAGTGGTTTATGTTGTTTCCCGTCATATCGAAAAAGCGTTTTTTCGTGAGGAGGTATTCGTGAATTTCGGTCATATTGGCCATCACGACGCCCTCTTTTTCGAGCTTTTCTATCTCGTAGCGGTAGTTGGTTATGTCGGCGCGGAAGGGTATCGCCTCGTCGTTCGGGAGCATGGGGACTATTATCACGAATTCGCAGTCGGGGTTTTTCGCGCTTATCTTACCCATTAGCTCCTTCGTCTTTTCGTAATAGGCCTTGGCGTTAAGTCCCGCGCTGTTCATGCCCCACGCCAGCACGACGAGGTCGGGTTTATGGGCGTTTACGTTTTCTTCGACGTTTTCAAGCCCCCATAAAATCGTCCTGCCGCCTACCGAGGTGTTCGTATAGTCTATATGCGCGTAATCGAAAAGGGTGTGGATGGCTTTGGTGACGAGTATCGGGTAAATAGGCATTTTCGGCGGCACGTTATAGAGGCTCGAGCTGTCTCCGCCGACGGTTATCGAGTCGCCGTACCAGACCATTTTTACCGGTTCGCCGCTTTTTAGCTTTTTCCAAAACTTCGGAAGCTTATTTCCTTTTTTCGCGGGGACGGGGCCGGCGTATTCGCCCTCGTGGATATAGGTGACGACGGTCTGGCGGAGATGCGCGTCGGGCGCGTAGAAAAGCCTTATGTTTCCGCCCCTGCCGCAGGCGAAGGTGTGGTCGGGGATGGGCTCGGGCGGGTAGTAATAGTCGTAATCGGTGACGAAAATATCGGAGCCTTTCGGGATAACTATTTTGCCGTCCTCGAGGATATAGTCCTTCCCCTCCTCGTAGGTCTTTTCGAGTTTGGCGTCCTGCACCGAGATTATTTTCTCGGCCTTATATAAAAGGGGTATCGGGTCTAACGAGCCGTCTTCATTTCTGACGGGCATAATAGACTCGTGATATTCGATTTTGCCCTCGAAGAGCGAGTTTAAGACGTATTTTTCAAAGTTATATTCCGTCAGGTTTCTGTCTTCGGGTTTTATCTCTTTCATTATTTTCACCGCCGCATCGCTGTCGCCTTCTTCCCTTTCGTAGGGGTAGTTCACGGCGCAGGATGAGAGCAGAAGCGTCGCGGCCGCCAGAAGAAGGGCGAGCGTTTTTTTCATTACGGTTTTCTCCTTTCCCGTTATAGTTTTATTATAAAGTCGCGGCTGACGGTTGTCAAGGGCAAAAAAGGCGTCGGCGTTTAGAAACGGACTTTTTGTGTAATAATGTGTTCGGAGATGATGAAATGAAGGCTTTGAAAATATTTATTATCGTCGCGGCGGCGGCGCTTGCCGTATTTTTCACGGGCGAGACGGCGGCCGCCCTAAGGGAGGCAGAGGCGCTTCGGGACGAGGTTTTTCGCCTTCACGTCGTGGCGGCTTCGGACGGCGCCGAAGACCAGGCGGTAAAGCTTTTGGTAAGAGACGCGGTGCTTAAGGCGACGGCGGATGTCTTCGCGAAGGCGAAGGACGCCTCCGAGGCGGCGGCGCTCGCCCTTGAAAACAAGGAGCTTATCGAAAAGACGGCAAACGAAACGCTTTCGGAAAACGGGTTTTCTTATAGGGCCTCGGTCACGGTGGCGAAGCGGTATTTCCCGACGAGGTATTACTCCGACGACGTGGCCTTGCCCGCAGGGGAATACAACGCCCTTTGCGTCGACCTCGGCGAAGCGGCGGGACAAAACTGGTGGTGCGTGCTCTTTCCGCAGCTATGCCTTTCGGCGTCAATAGATAAAAACTCCGTAATAACCGACGAAGCGCTTTCCTCTCCCGCCAAAGACCTCGCCTCGCGCGGGTCGGGCGGCGCGAGGATAAGGTTCAAGATAGCGGAGATTATCGCGGAGTGGTTTAAAAAATGATGAGTTCCGCCCCCGCGGAACACGATGAACGCTTCGCGTATGATGAGCGGCTTTGCCGCATGATAAGCGCCACAGGCGCATAAAGAGGAACTCATCTCATCATCTTGCGGCATAGCAGCAAATCATCATTGCGACCGACGGGAGTATCATCATTTGCCCGTAAGGGCAATCATCATTTAAGTAATTGCCCACATTGGAAAACCGCCCGCATACCGAAGTATGCGGGCGGTTTGACAACGTATTCGCGCGAAAAGGGCGCCTTGCGGCTTAACCGTTATTCTTTCTTTTCCTTTTTCGCGTCTGTGACGGGGACGCCGCACTGGCCGAGAAGGTCGGCGGGATTGCCCGCGGCGACGGAGAAGACGTTCCCTCTGACGACGTTTTTCTCGACGCCGGGCTCCAATTTATACTCCTTGCACCCCATGGCGTTATAGGAGATCGACGACCTCTTGAGGCGGCTAAGGTAAAGCTCCTTCTGGGTGCCGCGCCATGCAAACGACAAGCAGAAATTGTATTCGAGCGTCACCTTCTCGGAGTTTTTGAGAAGGAAATCGTGAAGGAGGCTCGCCTCGCCCTTGTTGCCGACTATGGTTACGTCGGAGCAGCGCTCGACGGTAACGGCGTTTCGTCCGTTTACTATCGAGTTGCCCGCGACCGTGACTTTTTTACAGTCTGTAAAGCGGAGATTATCGCGCTTGACGGACTCGTATTCGGAGGGTTTCCAGCCGGGAGGAGTGACGTGGTTCGCGACCCAGTGTCCCTCGACGAGGACGTTTTCGCATCCGTTGAAATCGGCCGAGGCGTAGCTCGTCCTGTATTCCTCGGGCGTGCGGTAGTAGCTCGCGTCGAGGCCGCCCTGCTTGACTATGATGTTTTTGCTGTTTTTGAATAAGAGGTCGACCGAATGGCCGCTGACGCTCGCGATATTATAGAGCGTAAAGTCGGAGCAGTCCTTGGCGTTTAAGAAGCGGCCGCAGCCGGGCGGGTCTAAAAGGCTGTCAAACAGCGCGTTACGGCTCTTTTTGAAGTCGAAATAGGTCTCGATGGCGTGGTTTCTACTGAGGTATGAATAGAAATCGGGACAGCCCTCGAGCTCGAATATCTTATTCATGAACTGGAATATGACGTTATCGGTGACGACTCGGCCCTTGTCGCCCATCTTCGCGCCGAAGAAATCGGCGCCCTTGCAGGGCTCGGTGCCAAGGAACATAATGTTTTTGAACATCACCGACAGCTCGCCCGCCCCGCGGAAGCCGAAGATACGGCCGCTCGGGGGGACGTGGACGACGGTATGCTTGACGTCGGGTCCGCAGATAAGCACGTTTTTGCCCGCGGGGAGCTCTATCTCGCCGTCGAGTATCATATCGCAGCCGGGTAAGAATATTCTGCCGCAGGTGGCTAAGGCCGTTTTGATTATATCGGTCGCGTCGGCGTCCGACTCGATGTCGCCGAACCACTCGGCGAAGGCGAAATCAAACTTTTCGGCGACGACCTTGCCGCCCTCGAAGATGCGGTAGGGGCCCGCGTAAAGCTTATCGGCCTTTATGGTGAGGGTCGCCGCCTCGGAGACTCTGATAAGCGCGCCGCGCTCGAACCAGAGCGAGATGCTCCCGTCAATGACGGTGTCCTTTTCTATTCTGTAAATGCCTCTCTTCAAGCGGAAGCAGACGGGGGTGGGGTATTTGTTTCCGACGATAGTCTCGAAATCGTTTTCGTCGATAAGGACGAAATCGGCGGGACGGTCGTTCATATATTCGTAAATGCCGGGGCCTTCGAAGGGTTTTTCCTTGTCGGTTCTCGCGGACGAGACCGAAAAGGCGTTTTTCGGCGTGGCCGCGAAATGCTCGAAGAGGCCGCCCATTCTATGGCCAGAAACGTCGCCCGCCTTGTTGCCTCTGTAAACGCCGTTTAAGGAAGTTTCGACAGCTATTTCTTTGTCGGCCGGAAGGGCTCCGTCGTAGATATTATTGAAAATCTTATAGTCGTTTACGCACTTTATTTTGAAATAGTTTTCCCGACAGTTTTTGAAGACGTTTCCGTCTACGGCGGTCATCGAACGCCAGTCGTAAGGTCCCTCGAGATAGTAGCCGACGGCGCAGCCGTCGATATAGTTATTCGAGATATACTGCGAATGCGAGGAGACCGACTTTATTGCCGTGAAGTCTTTGTTGTCGGGCGCGCCCGTTATCTCGCAGTTGGAGACGGAGACGTCGAAATCCTTGCCGCAGTAGATGCCCGCGGCGCCGCGGCAGTTTCTGATGGCGCAGTCGTCTATGAAAACGGCCTGATTTTCGGTCGTGTAGACGCCGCACTCGAGGCTGTCTTCTATAAGGCATCCGTTTACGTCGATGCCGTTGGAGTAGCCGCCGTTCGGGGGGATCTCGCAGTAAAGGAACTTGCCGTCGCGGACGGAGTGACAGAACTTATAGTAAAGGAACATCGAATGCTCTTTTATCTCGCACGCGACGTTGTTGTTTTCGGAATAGTTTTCGATATAGTGGACCCAGCCCGAGTTATGGGTCTCGAAGGCGCGGTCGAAGCCTTTGAAATCGCATTTTTCAACGCGGACGTCCGCAACCTGTATCGAAAGGGCGGTGGCGGTCTTGCCCTGTCCCACCTCCTCGAAGGAGAGGTTTTTGACGGTGACGGCGTTGTTTACCGCTCCCTTTTCGGTGCGGATGTCAAATCCCGTCACGCCTCCCGCGATCTTTATAACCGTCTTGCCCGTTCCGGCGCCCTCAAGCAAAAGGACGTTTTTTTCCTTCCTCAAAGAGGCGGCCGCCGTTTTGTTAAGAAGATAGACGTCGGGCCTGAACCAGACGGTCGGGAAGAGGTTTGCGGCCGCCGAGACGGCCTCGGAGCAATCCTTTTTGCCGCCGGGCTCGGCGCCGAACCACTCGGGACGGCCGAAGACGGCGCGCCTGAAGCCTTTTAAGCCCTTGGGAGAGTCGAAAATACGCCTGTCGGGAGCGGTTATGCACTTGCCGTTGAACTCGAAGGAGCCGCCCTCGTCGCATATCAGTATGGCGCCCTCCTCGAAGCATAGGTCGACGTTTTCGGGGATGACGACGGCGCTTTTAATGTGGAACTTGCCCTTTTTGAGATAAAGCGTGGCGCCGCGGTTGGCCTCGCCCTGATGACCCGCGGCGGCGTTTAATATGTCGCCCGAGTCGGCGCGCGGCGGGAGCGCCGTGACGACCTCGTCGTAAAGGTATTTGGCCTGTTTTTTGTTCATTGTCCTTCATCCTCTCCGTAGTTTTCCATCACCTTGGCGGCGTAGGCGGCGAAATCCTCCGCCACGTCCGTAGGCGTCATTATTTTCATTTTGGTCCCGAACCCGAATACCCACGAATAGAATATCGGGCTTTTCATGACCTTGAGCCTGACGGTAAAGCCGCCGTCTCTGGTCGGCGCCATCATGACGTCGATGCCGAAGCGGTCGATTATTACGCCCGCGAGACTGCCGTCGCACCTCAGGGTCACTGAGATCTCCTCGCCGCCGAACATATTGAAGCTCTTTTTCGAGTAGGCGGCGATGTCGAAGTTTTCGCCGCCCGCGCTCCGCTTTTCGTCGGTGACCGAAATCGAGATCATCTTGTCGACGCGGTAGTGCTTGATAGTGCCCGACTGCTCGTCCTTGGCGACGAGATAGTAATTCTCGTTGTCCCACGTCAGCCCCAGCGGACTTACCGAGTAATTCCCGCCGTCGTGACCGAAGACGCGCTCTTTTTTGTTGTTGTAATTGAAATAGCGGAAGGTTATCTTTTTGTCGTCGGCTATGGCGCCGTGAATTATGTCGACGTTATAGTAGACCGATTCGTTTGCCGTCTTGGCGCGGTTTAAGACGTAGACCTGATGCTGCAGACCCTTGGCGCTCTCGCGGTCGGTCAGAGACTCTATTTTCTTTATAAGCTCGCCGCTCTTGCCGACGCTTAAAAACTTGGCGGACGATACGGCGTCGACAAGGAGCTTTAACTCGGCCAGCTCGAAATCCCTGTCGTCGAGATAGTAGCCGCGGCGGTCGGGGGTCTTTTCGATGGTGACGCCCGCGTCGCAAAGCGCCGCTATGTCGTCGTATATGCTTTTACGCTCGCACTCGACGCCGTTTTCGTGAAGATAGGCCAAAATCCCGGCCATATTCACGGGGTGCTCGGGCGACGACTCGGCTTTAAGAAAACGGTAGAGCAAAATGAGCTTCCGCTTCTGCAGACTGCTTTTCATACCGCGCCTCCTTCCCTTCAAAAAGGGTCAAAGAGTAATTTTGATAAAGGTCTTCTTTCCCTTGCCGAGAACGAAATCTGCAAAGTCTTTTTCTTCGTAGCGGACCGTCGCGTCGGTCACTTTGGCGCCGTTTACGTTTACGCCGCCCTGTATGACGAGACGCCTCGCCTCGCCCTTTGAGGGGGCGGCTCCCGCCGCGACCATTATGTCAAGCAAGCCTATTTTGCCGTCGGCAAAAAGGTCTTTGGAAAGGACGACGGTGGGTATTTCTGCCGCCGCGCCGCCGCCGAATAAGGCTTTCGCGGCCGCCTCGGCTTTTTTGGCCTCTTCCTCGCCGTGGACCATTTTGGTCACTTCGAAGGCGAGTATCTCTTTGGCGCGGTTGAGTTCGGCGCCTTGCCACGTCTCCATTTTCGCTATCTCTTCAAGCGGGATGAAGGTGAGCATTTTGATACATCTTAGGACATCGGCGTCCTCGACGTTGCGCCAGTACTGATAAAAATCGTAGGGCGAGGTCTTTTCGGGGTCGAGCCACACGGCGCCGCCCGACGTCTTGCCCATTTTCTTGCCGTCGGAGGTGGTAAGGAGGGTGAAGGTGAGGCCGTAGACCTCTTTCTTGTCGCTCCTTCTCACGAGTTCGACGCCGCCTATTATATTCGACCACTGGTCGTCGCCGCCGAGTTCCAGACGGCAGCCGTATTTGCGGTTAAGGACGAGGAAGTCGTAGCTTTGCATAAGCATATAGTTGAATTCGAGGAAGGAAAGTCCTCTCTCGAGACGCTGCTTGAAGCACTCGGCCGTCAGCATCCTGTTGACCGAGAAGTGAACGCCGACCTCGCGTAAAAAGTCGATATAGTTAAGTCCTAAAAGCCAGTCGGCGTTATTGACCATTATGGCCTTGCCGTCCGAAAAGTCGACGATGCCCGCCATCTGCTTCTTAAAGCACTCGATATTGTGGGCGATCTGCTCTTTGGTGAGCATTTTTCTCATATCCGTTCTTCCCGTCGGGTCGCCGACCATGCCGGTGCCTCCGCCGAAAAGGGCTATCGGGATATGTCCCGCCCTCTGCATGTGGCCCATTACGACCATCTGCAGAAAATGTCCGACGTGGAGGCTGTCGGCGGTGGGGTCGAAGCCGATGTAGAACTTGACGCCCTTCTCCGTCGAAAGCATTTTTTCGATGGCTTCCTCGTCGGTGGCCTGAGCTATGAGGCCCCTTGCTTTTAATTCCTGAAATACTGTCATTTTTATCTCTCCGTTTTTTATGATTCCGTTAACTCTCTTGCCGTCTCTCTTGCGGCGTCGGTTATTTTTTCGCCGCCTATGATCCTTGCAAGCTCGTCTATTCTCTTTTCGCCCGCGAGCTCGGAAAGCTCGGAAAAGCTTCTTCCGTTTTCCGTCCGCTTGGCGATTTTATACTGGTTGTCGGCTTTGGCCGCTATCTGCGCGAGGTGGGTGACGCATATCACCTGGCTGTCCTTCGCGATTTCTTTCATTTTGGCGCCTATTTTGGAGGCGGTCTTGCCGCTGACGCCCGTGTCTATCTCGTCGAAGATGAGGGTCGGGACGGGGAGCTTGTCGGCCATAACCGCCTTGACGGCAAGCATCAGTCGCGATATTTCGCCGCCCGACGCGATTTTCGCCAAGGGCCTCGGCTCCTCGCCGACGTTTGCGGATATCAGAAATCTAACCGTCTTGTCGCCGTTTTCATTATAGACCCTTTTGCCGTTTTTCTCGTTTTCGGTCATCTCCGTTATGAAACGGACGTTTTTCATGTCCAGATAGGTGAGTTCTTCTACGATGCTCTTGTCGAGCGCCGCGGCCTTCTTCTTACGTTTTTCGGAAAGCGTTTCGGCGGCGGCCTCGAGGGCTTTATACTTTTCGCGGTATCGCTCTTTCAGTTCTTCCGCGGTTTTATCGCTTTGGTCGATGGCGTCGGCCTCGGCCGAGTATTTTTCGGTCAAAAGCGAAAGTTCGTCGGCGTCCCGGACGCCGTATTTTATTTTCAGCCTGTGGATGACCTCGAGCCGCTCTTCAATGGCGTCGAGACTTACGGCGTCGCCGCCCGTGAGGGAGTTATTAAGTTCGGACGCGACGTCCTTGGCCTCCGAAAGAACGGCGTCGATCCGCTCCGAAAGAGCGGAAAGCGAGGGCTTCAGTCTGCCCGCGTCAGAAAGCCGCGTCTTGACTTCGTAGAGCTTGTCGCAAACGCTCCCCTCCGACGAAAAAAGCGCTTTGTAGCTTTCGTCGACGGCGCCGTTTATCGCTTCTGCGTTGGCGGCCTCTTTTTTGGAGTCGAGAAGCTTTTTCTCCTCGCCCGCCGCCACGGCCGCCGCCCTTAGCTCCTCGGCGGAGGCGCGCAGATACTCGGCGCGGCGTTTCTTTTCGTCGGCGTTTTCGGTAAGTGTCTTTATCTCGCGCCGAAGCTCTAAAAGCTCTTTATAAACGGTCTGATAGCGCGACAGCTCCTTACTCACGTCGGCGTAGGAGTCGAGGAAAGCGAGGTGGTTTTGCTCGTTTAGCAGCAGCTGGTTCTCGTGCTGGCCGTGCATGTTGACGAGCATCCTGCCGAGCGCGCGGACGGTCGAAAGCGGGACGGCGCGGCCGTTGACCCGACAGACCGAACGTCCCTCCGCCGAAAGCTCGCGGGTGATTATGAGAGTGCCGTCCTCCTCGGGCTCGACGCCGTTTTCGCGTAAAAACGCGGCGGCGTTTTCGGGGATATCCGTAAAGACTCCCTCGACCGAAGCCGCCGGGGCGCCGCTTCTTATGACGTCCTTCGAGGTCTTTTCGCCGAGGAGCATCTGGACGGAGTCGATAAGTATCGACTTGCCCGCGCCCGTTTCGCCCGTCAGCGCGGAAAAGCCGCTTTTCAGGTCCCACTCGATTTTCTCGATAGTCGCGATATTTTTAACGGTAAGTCCGGCAAGCATTTCCGCACCTCCTTCGCCTTTTTTGTTTTTACTCGGCTATCAGCAGTTTGATCTCGTCGCGGAGCGCCGCGGCCTCGTCCTCGCTCTTGAGGACTATGAAAATGGTGTCGTCGCCCGCTATGGTGCCGACTATTTTGCTTCTCTCCATGCCGTCGATGGCGGCGCAGACCGCGTTCGCGCGGCCCGCGCGGCATTTCACGACGACTATGTTGACGGCGTTGTCGACCGAAATTATGCTGTCGGTGAGAATATTGTAGTTTCTCTTGCCGCCCTCTGAAACGTCGTTTTTGCCGTAGAAATAGGCGCCGTCGTTTCCGAGGATCTTGACGAGGCGAAGCTCCTTGATATCGCGCGAGACCGTCGCCTGCGTGACGTTGAAGCCCTCGCTCTTGAGCAGGGCCGCCATTTCCTCCTGGGTCTCAACCTTGCGCTCGGAGAGTAAGCCGAGTATTCTTTCCTGTCTTTGCTTTTTCATTTTTCTTCCCCTATTTCAATTTAGCGTTGACCGCTCCGTAGAAGGAACGTCTGTCAAGCTTTAACAGTCTGATTTTCTTTTGCGAACGTTTTATTCTTATCTCGTCGCCGTCTTTGAGCTCGGCCGCAGTTACGCCGTCGTTCTGAAGATAGATCGCCGAATCGGTCCTCTCGGAGACCTTAAGACAAAGCTCCGTTTTCTCCGAAAAAACGATAGGACGGGCCGTCAGCGTATGGGCGCAGACGGGGGTGACGAGAAGGCAGCGCATCACGGGGTCGATTATCGGGCCGCCCGCCGAGAGCGAATAGGCCGTCGAGCCCGTCGGGGTGGCGAAGATTATGCCGTCCGCGATAAACCTCGTTATCTCCTTCCCCTCCGACGAGAGGACGTATTCGGAGACGTGCGCCTTGCGGCTTCTCAAGACCACGACGTCGTTTAAGGCGTAGCCCTTGCAGAGCGTTTTGCCGTCCCTCACTATCTCCGAGCGGATAACCATCCTTTCCTCGGTGACGGCCGAGCCGTCGAAGAGCGGCGCGAGGTCTTCTTTTCCGCACTTTTTGAAGTCGATCTCCGACATATATCCCGTATGGCCGTAGTTGATGCCGACTATCGGAATATCCCTGCCGTTTTCGAGCGCGTGTCTCGCAAGGTGCAGAAGCGAGCCGTCGCCGCCGAGGGAAACTATAAAGTCGGGGTCGCTTTCGAAAAGGGCGGCGTCGCAGTTATCGAAGACCGACGCCTCGGCGCCGAAGGACGAGAGCATTTCGGCAAGCCTCGCGGCCGCCTCCTTGACGCCGTTTTTCCGATTGTAAAGCGCTATAGATACTTTCATTTTCAGTCCTTTCTCTTTTCAAGAAAGATGAGGTATTCGACGTTGCCGTCGCCGCCCTTCACGGGCGACGGGGCGAGGTTTTTTATGGTAAAGCCCGCTTTTTCGGCCTCGGCTTTTACTTTGGAGACCGCTTTTTCGCGATCCTTTTCGCTTTTGACGACGCCGCTTTTATTAAGAGCTTTTTTCGTAAGTTCGAACTGGGGTTTTATCAAAAAGACGCCTTTGTCCGCGAGCCTCGCGGCGTGAGGGAGGATAAGCGAAAGGGATATGAACGACACGTCGCAGACGGCAAGCTCGGGCTTTTCGGCCAACGCTTCGGGTGAAAGGTCTCTGATATCGGTCTTTTCCATAGATACGACGCGGGGGTCTGCCTTGAGGCTCCCCGCAAGCTGGTCGGTGCCGACGTCGACGGCGTAGACCTTTTTCGCGCCGCGCCGCAAAAGACAATCGGTGAAGCCGCCCGTCGAGGAGCCTATGTCGAGGCAGACAAGGCCTTTTACGTCGATCCCAAAGGCGTCAAGCGCCGTTTCGAGCTTTAAGCCGCCGCGGGAGACGTATTTCGGTAAGGCGTTCACGGCTATGTCGTCGTCCTCCGAGACCTCTTTCGCGGCTTTGGTGACGATCTTACCGTTAACCGTGACGGCAGATGCCTCTATGATCTCTCTCGCTTTACTGCGGCTTATACCCGTTTTAAGAGCGACAAGACTGTCAAGCCTCATTTCCGGTCACCGTTTTAACTATCGAGGCGGCGTCGAGACCCGCGTCCGCGAGGAGCTCGGCGACTTCGCCGTGAGTCGGAAAGCCTTCGACGCCTATATGCTTAAAGTTTTTGACCTCGGGGTAGGCCGCGATAAAGCTTTCTCCCACGCCGCCTTCCCTTTTTGCTTCCTCGAAGAAGAAGACGCGGTCGTATTTTGAAAGCTCCTCGGTCTCTCTTATGAGGGGGATTATGACGTCGTATTTGAGTATATCGCAAACCACGCCTTTTTAGAGTAAGGCGTCGGCCGCCTTTTCGACCTCGGCCGTCTCGCGGCCGTAGGTGACGAGGAGCGTCTTCCCTCCTCTTTCGAGGATGCGGGACGAGCCTAACGTCTTATAGTCGGAGCGGTCGCGGTCGGGCGCTCCGCCCTTGGCGTAACGCACGACGGTAAGTCCGTTTTCGGAAGCCGCCGCTTTAAGCGCGGGCGCGACCTCCGAAAGGCTCGCGGGCGACCACACTTTAACGCCGGGGACGGCTTTCAGGAATACGGTGTCGAACACGC
>JAEEIO010000169.1 GCA_016281405.1 Clostridiales bacterium
AGCGCCATATCGCCGAACTGTTCTATGGGCGTGAGCTGGTCGAAAAACCTTCCGACAAGCCCCTGAAGGTCGAACCATCCGAGTTGGACCGAAAACACAAGTTTCAACAGCGACGCAAAGAAGAAGGTCGGCAGCGATATGCCCGCGAGAGCGATGATCGATACCGCGTAGTCGGTCTTACTATACTGTTTCGTCGCCGCAATTATGCCGAGTGGGACGGCTATAAGAAGCTCGAGCACGAAGGAAATAACGCCCATTACGAACGAGATCCACACGGTGTCGGCGAATTTTTCAACGACGGGCACGGTCCAGCGCCAGCTGTCGCCGAAGTCGCCTCTCAAGGCGTTGCCGAGCCACGAGAAAAAGCCGCCTATAAGGCCCTTATCCATACCGTAGGTGGAAGCCAGCTGGACCATCCATTCCTCGTATGACTTTGAACCGGGCTGCTGCGACTTGGCCATGGCGACCTGCTCGAGATAAGAGGTCGGCAGACAGCGCATAAGAGCGTATATTATAAAACATACGAAAAACAGTATTATTATTGATAACAATATCCTTTTTATTATGAACTTTCGCACTATTGACCCTCCGTTATTTTGCCGTTTCGGAAAAACGCCGTGTCGTATACCGGCAAACGCATACGGGAAAGCGGTAAGCGCTTCCCGCTATACGACGCGAACCGAAAAGACGGCTGTCGGCTGCCGGGTCCGAAGACCCGGCAGCCGAACCGGCTTTAATTAAGCTTGGTTCCCGATGATTATTTCACGAGCTCGGTGTTCTGGATCTCGCCCATCCAACCGAAGAAGGGGGTGATATCCGGAGTTACGGTCGCGAGGTTGACGCGTTCGGTGCTGAATATGACGGCGTTGACGCGCTGATAGGTCGGGATCTCGCAGGCCCAGTCGACGATGATGTCGAGGCACTGCTTGTAGATGGTCTTTCTGTAGGACTGGTCAAGGCTCTTTCTGGCGGCGAGGATGAGGGTGTTGAGTTCCTGATCGTCTATGTCGTAACGGTAGTTGTCCTTACCGGCGGCCATAGTCTCGTTGCCGGAGAAGTAGATCTGTACCATGTCGGGATCGGCGGAGGCGCCCCAGGCGGCGGCCCACATATCGGCCTGCTTGGCGTTGAGTTTGGTCCAGAGGTCGTCGCTGTTCGCGAGGTCGGTGACGATGAGGTTGAAGCCGATGGTCTTAAGAGCGTTGCTGGCTTCGGTCATCATCTTGAAGGCGGGGTGATCGCCTATACCGTCGGCGGGGAGGAGGCACTCGTAGTCGAGTTTCGCACCCATGGGGGCGGCGGTGAGCTTGCCGTCTTCAACGGTGTAGCCGGCGGCCGCGAAGAAGCCGAGGGCGGCCTGAAGGGCGGCGGAGTATTTCTCCTCGTCGGTCATGGTCGAGGTGTAGATGTCGTTGCCGTTCACGTCGACCGAGAAGGCTACCTTATAGCCGGCGTCGGTCTTCTGAGGAGCGGCCCACGAGGTGTCGGAGATCGGGTAGTTGATGACGGAGGCGAGTTCGCCGTAGTAAGAGTCGACCGAAAGCTCACGGTATACCGCTATGACGGTAGCTATGGCTTTACGGAGATTCTTGGAGGCGGCGGAGCCCTTGTCGTCGCCGACCTTGACGCGGTTGGCGTTCATACCGACGTAGCCGTAGCCGAGGTTGTTGACCATGTTGGTGTCGATCTTTTCACCGTTAAGAGTGCCGTTGGGGTTGGCTTGCTTTATGGCTTTGACGGTGTCCTTATTGAAGGTAGGATCGGTGATATCGGAAGTGCCGGTGACAACGGCGTTGAGCTTATCCTTCTCAGTGCCTTCACGGAACTGGATGTACTTGGTCTTGGGAGCGCCCTTGAAGTATTTCTCGTTGGCTTCGAAATAGACGACGCCGTTTTCGAATTTAACGAACTTGTAGGGGCCGGCGCCCATGGGCTGGGTGGTCTTGGATCTGGCTATCGAGAGGTTGCCCTTGTCGAAGCCGAACTTGTTGTTCTCATAGTCATACTTGGAAGCGTCGCCGTAGTAGTGGAGAGGAGCTATCGTGGTGCTGAACTGATAGATAGCGGTGGCGTCGACTTCGGTGAGGATGACGCGGAGGGTGTTTTTGCCGGTCTTGATTATGCCGGAGATGTTATCGGCGGATTCGCCGACCTTGACGGCGTTCTGATAGGTTCCGGCGTCTTCGCCGAGTTCGGCGAGGACGAAGGAAGCGAGGCTGTCGGAAGCGACTTCTTTCTCGGCGGCCTTGACGTCGTTTTCGTAAGCGGCGGCTATTTTAGCCCAGAACTCTTCGGGGGTGGATACGCCTTCATATCCCCAAAGCGCCGCAGAGGTAGCGAAGTCAACGGCGCCGTAGGAGGCGTAGTTGGCAAGGCAGAAATCGACTATGCTCTGAGCGAATTTCGGGCCGGCCTTGTCGACGGCTTCCCAGAAAGCGTTATACTGCGCTTCGGTGAATACGTCGTTGGCGGTGTAGCCGGCGCGCTTGGTGGCGGCGATGAAGTTATAGACGGAATCCATACCGGCGCGATACTCGATGAGGCCCTTGATGGGCAGCGAGTAGAAGGTGGAGGAGCCGTCAAACGACGGGTCGCAGAGGGTGTACATCGTGAAGATGACGTCGTCTATGGTGACAGGAGTGCCGTCCGAGAAGACTATGTCTTCACGGAGGGTGAAGTCGTAGTAGACGGTGCCGTCATCGTTCTGGGTGATAACGAGGTCGGCGGGACCGTAGTAAGTATAGTCGGTGCCGTTATACTTGATCGTTTCACCTTCGATGCCCTTGTAGATGATGGCCGCGGTGCGGTCTCCGGCGAGGAGGCCGATGCCGGTCATGTCGGCGACGTCTCTGTCATACGCGGTCTCGCTGAAGAAAGGCGAGAACTTGCTGCTGAATTCGTTGTAACCAACGACCAGAGGCGTCTCCTTCGTTGCGGGCGTGCAGCCTGCGGCTATGCCGAGGCAAAGAGCTGCAGCCAGAACGAGTGCGAAGATCTTTTTCATTGTGTTTTCTCCTTTTTTAATTTATAATTATCGGCTTTTCCCGCCGAAAATTACCTCAGTCTGTTTCGCCCGAAACGACGTCCCATTCGAGCGAGGCGATATATCCTCTTAAGAGTATCGCCGCGGCGGCCTCCGCCGCCTTCATCACCCAGTAACAGACCGTTTCGAAGGTCATGCCCGCAAATCCGTTAAGGATGACGTAAAGAATACTGCAAAGAAGCCCGATGCCGCAAAAGGCAGCGTATAAAACGGCGCGGACGGGGAAATTCTTTATGCCGCGTTCGTAGCGGTAGGCTCTCAGCTTTCCTTTTCCCGTTATCACCGTGACGGACGACCAAAGGAGCGCGAATAACGCGGCCACCTCGGCGACGTAGGGTAAAATGACGTAAAAGCAGTCGGTCATGCCCGCGCTTCTGAAAACGCCCGACCCGATAGTCGAAAGGAGCATAAATACCGAAGCGACCGTGACGGCGACCGTCGTTTTCTTCGCGTCGCCCTTCTGAATATAGACGTTTCCCGTGTAAACGTATTTCAGGTTTTCGTTTAGCTTGAAATCGTCTAAATAGCGGCGGCGCTTCGGACGGTAGTCCCTCGCCATTACTCTATACCCGTAAGGTCGAAGCCGTCGAGCCACTTTTTGGCCGCCGACGAGACGTCGCGAAGACATTTCTCGTCAAACGGGGTGTCGAGGCCGGCTTTTTTGAGGAGGTTTACGAAGGTGTCGCTTCCGCCCTGCGAGGTGTAGGCCATGTAGTGTTTCCAGGCGTCTTCCCTGTCCTTCTGTATTCTCGCCCAGAATTCGAGCGCGACCGTCTGCGCGAGGCAGTAGTCTATATAATAGAAGGGGAAGGAATATATGTGATGCTGGCGCTGCCAGCCCTCGCCGTCGGAATAGAAGGGGATGTCGCCGTCAAGCTTCAGCCACGGCATATAGACTCCGAGGAGCTTTTTCCACTCGGCGTGACGCTCTTTGGGCGTCAGCCCGGGCTTTTCATAGACTATATGCTGGAAATGGTCGACCATCGTGCCGTAGGGGATGAAGGTTATCGCGCCGGCAAGGTGGCTGTATTTGAACTTTCTGGTGTCGGCGCCGAAGAAATACTCGGCCCACGGCCAGGAGAAGAACTCCATCGACATCGAGTGGACCTCGCATCCCTCCATCGAGGGAGCGACGGTGCCTATCGGGACTCTGTCGCGGTTCAGCCAGCCCTCGAAGGCGTGACCCGCCTCGTGGGTGACCGTCTCGACGTCGTCTCTCGTGCCGTTGAAATTGGCGAATATGAAGGGGACCTTATAGTCGGGGAATTCGGTGCAGTATCCGCCGCCCTCTTTGCCTTCCTTCGAGAGAAGGTCCATAAGGTCGCAGTCTATCATGGTGTTCCAGAACTCGCTCGTCTCGGGCGAAAGCTCGTCGTAGAACTTTTTGGCCGCGGCGACTATGTCGTCGGCGTTACCTTCGGGTTTGGCGTTGCCCGAACGGAAGGAGAGCGCCGCGTCGGCAAAGCTTAAGGGGTAGCTCTTCCCTATTCTCTTGGCCTGTTCGCGGTAGACGCGGTCGGCGAGCGGGACGATGTATTTGACCACCGCCTCGCGGAACTTCTCGACGTCGTTCTTGTCGTAGCAGTTACGCGTCATGCGGTAATAACCGAGCTCGGTAAAGCCGCCGTAGCCGAGTTTTTTGCCCATGGCGTCGCGGAGCTTCACGAGTTCGTCGTAAAGCGAATCGAGTTTTTGCTGATTGTCTTTATACCATTTGCCCTCGGCCTTCCAGGCGCGGAGGCGGACGTCGTCGTTCGCGTCGCTTTTGAAGGCATACATCTGCGGGATGGTGTAAACGCCGCCGTCGAAGGGTATCTGCGCCGAGGCGAGCAGCTTTTCGTATTCCTGAACGAGATCGTTTTCCTTCTGCATCTCGGGGATTATCTCGGGCGAGAAGGCCTTTAATTCTATTTCGGCGTTCTTTAAGACTATTTCGCCGTATTTCTTCTCAATGTCCTTCCTGAAAGGACTTTCGAGCATGGCGAGGGTGAACATCTGATCGTATTCCTGAAGCTCGGGGAGCGAAGCGTTCCAGAACTTCATCTCGGCGTCGTAAAACCCGTCCTTGGTGTTGACGGAGTGACGGACGTGGGCTATGGCCTCGAGAGTGAATATGCGGCGGGAGATGACGTCGGACTCGAGGAAAGCGGCTTCGGCTTCTTCAAAGCTCGCCGCGGCCTTTATGCGCTTTACAAGCTCCTCAAAGCTCTTTTTCAAGGCTTCGATATCGGGGCGCTCGTAGGGCATATCGCCGAACTTCATCAAGACTTTTTCTCTCCTTTCGCTGCTTTCGCGCTTTATCACTTTAGATGATTAAAGCGGTTATAAGACACTCTAACCGTCATACAATTCAATGTTTTAATATTAAAACACAAATTTTGCCGTTTGTCAATCTTTTATCAAATATTTTTTGACGAATTTTTACATTTTCAATCAAACGGGGCCGTTTTCGGCTTTTTGCGGGAAGGGCGTCCGCTTTGGTCTTGAAAACGGCGCTTTTTTAAGGTATAATGTTATTATAGTAAAAATACGCGGTTTTTGCCGCGGGTGAAAGAGATAAAAATGGAAAACCGTTTCACTCTTCTCAAAACCGAAAAGGGCGCCCGCCTCGGCCGCTTCGAGACCGTCCACGGCGAAGTGCTGACTCCCGCCTTTCAGAACGTCGCCACCTCGGCCGCCATCAAAGGCGGTCTCGACGCGTTCGACTTGAAGAAGGTCGGCTGTCAGATAGCGCTGTGCAACACCTACCACCTACACCTTCGTCCGGGCGACGAGGTGATAAAAAACCTCGGCGGCATAAGGAAGTTTATGAACTGGAAAGGGCCCGTCCTCACCGACAGCGGCGGCTTTCAGGTCTTTTCGCTCGCCACGCTCAGAAAAATCGACGAGGAGGGCGTCAGCTTCCGCTCCCATATCGACGGCCGAGCCGTCTTCATGGGACCCGAGGAGAGCATGAGGATACAGTCAAACCTCGGCTCGACCGTCGCCATGGCCTTCGACGAGTGCGTCGCGAACCCGTCGCCGCGCGATTACGTCGAAGCCTCCGCCGAAAGAACATACCGCTGGCTCGTCCGCTGTAAAGCGGCGCTCGAAAGTTATTCCCGCGAAAAAGGCGCCGTCAACCCCGATCAGATGCTTTTCGGCATCAATCAGGGCGGCACCTACGACGACATCCGCATAGAACACATGAAAAAAATTGCCGCGCTCGACCTCCCGGGATATGCCATCGGCGGACTTGCCGTCGGCGAAAAGGCCGAGGAGATGTACAGGATAATAGAGGCGGTCGAACCGTATATGCCGAAAGACCGTCCGCGCTACCTTATGGGCGTCGGCACGCCCGTCAATATAATAGAGGCCGTGGCGCGCGGCGTCGACCTTTTCGACTGCGTCATGCCCTCCAGAAACGCCCGCCACGGACACATTTTTACCTCCGAGGGCGTGAAAAACATAAAAAACGAAAAATATAAGACCGATAAAGGCCCCCTTGACAAAAACTGCGGCTGCTACGCCTGCCGCCGTCACTCGGCGGCGTATATACGCCACCTTCTCGTCTGCGAAGAGATGGAGGGCTATCGCCTGCTCGTCACCCACAATCTTCATTTTTACAACAAGCTTATGGAGGACATAAGAGCCGCTATAGCGGGCGGACGGTTCTTGGAGTTTTACGAAGAAAAGATACCCGTTCTCGGGCGGAGAATATAATTTTTTCGGTAGCTCTTTACAATCCGCCTATAATAATGTAAAATATTATAAAGTTATTTATCAATTGAAAAGAGGTCTTATTATGCCCGACGGTTATAAGCGCATACTGCTGAAGATAAGCGGCGAGGCTCTCGCCGGAAGCAAAGGGATGGGCATCGACTACGATTTCGTCCTCCGCGTCTGCGAGAGCGTAAAGCGCTCGGTCGAGGACGGCTGTCAGATAGGCATCGTCGTCGGCGGCGGCAATTTCTGGCGCGGCAAGCAGCACGAGAAGATGGACCGCACCCGCGCAGACCATATCGGAATGCTCGCGACCGTTATGAACTCGCTCGCCCTTCAGGACGCGCTCGAAAATCTCGGCGTGCCGACGAGAGTGCAGACCGCAATAGAAATGCGCTCCGTCGCCGAGCCCGTCATAAGAAACCGCGCCGTCAGGCATCTCGAAAAGGGGCGCGTCGTCATCTTCGGA
>JAEEIO010000170.1 GCA_016281405.1 Clostridiales bacterium
CTGCGGCATGGCGCCGCCGTCTCCCTCATAGACGGAGGCACGGTATTCTGCCGCGCTCTGCGCGAAAAAATAACGAAAAAGGCCGACGAAAAGGGCGTTTCGTGGCAGTACCGCCTGCGCCGCGTCGGCTCCAACGACGCGAGCGCCTATATCTACGGCACCGGGGCTCACGTTTTCGGTATATCGGTGCCGGCGCGCTACGTCCACTGCGCGAACTCGGTGGCTTTCATGCCCGACGCCGAAAGCGCGCTGTCGCTCGCGCGCATATTTATCGAAGAGGCAGGTGTTTTCAATGAGTGATCTTACGGCTCTGCACGAAAAGCTCGTCGCCGCGGCGTCGCCCTCCGGCTTCGAGAGCGCGGCGGCAAAGCTCATAATATCCGAGGCAAAGCCCCTTTGCGACGAGGTATACACCGACGTTCTGGGAAACGTCGTCTGCCGCGTGAAGGGCAAGGGCAGAAAAATAATGTTCTGCGCCCACTTAGACGTCGTCGGCTTTATGGCGAAAAGCGTCGACGAGAGGGGCTTTGTGAATTTCGTCAAAATAGGCGGCGCCTCGCCCTTTGCCGTCATAAACGCGAAGGTGCGCTTCAAAAACGGCGTTCGCGGCATCATCCGCCCGCGCGAGCTTTCCGAAACGGTCAAAAGGTCGCCCGACGCCCTCACATACGACGACCTTTATATAGATATAGGCGCGCGCTCCTTTGAAAGCGCCTCGAAGCTTGTCGGCGCGGGCGACGTCTGCGTTTTCGACGGAAAGCCCGAAAAGCTCTCAAAAAGCGCCGTCATGACCCCTTACGCCGACGACCTTTTGGGCTGCGCCCTGCTCCTTGACGTGATGAAAGGCTGCAAGGGATCGAAAAACGACCTTTACTTCGTCTTTACCGTGCAGGAGGAGGTCGGATGCCGCGGCGCGGCGGTCGCCGCCGAGAGGATAAAGCCGGACATTGCCGTAAACTGCGACGTGGCTTGCGCGGGCGACGACCCGAAAAGCAAAAAGTCGAACAACGGTCTTTGCCTCGGCAAGGGCCCCGCGGTAAAGCTTTACGACGCGAGCGTCATCCCCCAGTCGGGGCTCTCGGGTCTGCTTTTCAAAATAGCCGCGCTCTCCGAAATACCCTGCCAGAAGGAAATATCCGAGCGGATAGGCACCGACGCATCAAGCATTCAGCTTTCGGGCGCGGGCGTCTGCGTCGCGGGCGTTTCGGTGCCGATAAGAAACCTTCACACCCCCGTCGAGACCTTCGACGAAAACGACGCTTCGGGCGCGGCGCGGCTTCTCTCGGCGTTTGCCCGCGCAAAGCTCTGATAAGGAGGAACGGCTATGCTTGATTTTTTTGAAATACTCACGGCGCTGAAGGCGGCGGCCCTGCCCTCCGGGCTTGAGGCGCGCCAGGCGGAGGTAATAAAAAAATACGCCTCCCCCCTCTGCGACGAAATATATACCGACAGGATAGGAAACCTCGTCTGCCGCAAGCGCGGCGAGGGCAAAAAGCTCATGATCCCCGCCCACATGGACGTTATCGGCTTTATGGCGACCGGCGCCGACGAACGCGGCTTCCTGCGCTTCGCCCCCGTCGGCGGGCACAGACCCTACGCCCTGCCCTATACCCCGATAATATTTGAAAACGGCGTTCCGGGCTATATCGCCTGCGACGGCGAGACCCCCCTTTCCTCCCTTTCCGACCTCCCCGAAACCGACCTTTATATCGATATAGGCGCGAAAAGCCGCGAGGAGGCGCTTTCGCTCGTTCAGCCGGGGCTTTGCGCCGTTTTCGCGGGCGCGCCCGAAAGGTGCGCCGACGGCACGATAATGACCCCTTACGCCGACAACCTCGCGAGCTGCGCGGCGCTTTTATGCGCCATGAGCGAGATACGCTTTTCCAAAAACGACCTCTATTTCGTCTTCTCCGTTCAGGAGGAGGTCGGCTGCCGCGGCGCGAAAACAGCCGCCAACGCCATACGCCCCGACGTGGGCATAGCGCTCGACCTCACCCTCACGGGCGACTCGCCCGCCGAGAAGGACAAGGCGAGAATGGCGGTATCCCTGGGGCGCGGCGCCGCGATAAAGATACGCGACAGCTCCCTTATCTGCGACCGCCCGGTCGTCGAGCTCCTTCGCTCCTGCGCCGAAAGCGCCGGGATAGCTTATCAGAACGAGGTGCTCCCCGCCGGCGGCACCGACGGCAGCGCCATGCAGAGGTCGCCCGGCGGCGTTCTTTCGGGCGTCGTGTCCATCCCCGGGCGCAATATACACACCCCCGGCGAGATAATATGCGAGAGCGACGCCCTTTCGGCGGCGCGCCTCATTGCCGCCGCCGCGCAGACGGAGATATGAAAATGGATATAAAAGCTCTTGCCGAAAGGGCGGAAAGAAAATGCGCCGCCGTCTTTGAAAGGATAGACCGCGTATCCGCCGAAAACACCGCCCGCGTCATGGAGGCGTTCGCCGCCGAAAAGGTGTCCGACTCCTTCTTTTCGGGCACTACCGGCTACGGCTACGACGACCGCGGCAGAGAGGCGCTCGAACGGGTCTACGCCCGCGTTTTCGGCGGCGAGAGCGCCCTCGTCCGCATAAACTTCGTGAACGGCTCTCACGCCATCGCCTGCGGGATGATGTCCTGCCTCAAAAGCGGCGACACGCTCCTTTCGGTGACGGGCGACCCCTACGACACCCTTCAGACCCTTATCGGTCTGCGCGGGCCTGTCGGCGGCACCTTTTCGGAATACGGCATAAAATACGCCTCCGTGCCGATGAAAAACGGCGCGCCCGATATAGAAGGGATAAAAAAGGCGGCTTCCTC
>JAEEIO010000171.1 GCA_016281405.1 Clostridiales bacterium
CGATTTCCAAACAACTTCTCCGTTCTGCGACGTCAATCGGGGCAAATATCAATGAAGCAGTATACGGCAACAGCAAGGCGGATTTTATTTCCAAACTCCATATCTCCCTTAAGGAAACCGGCGAGAGTATCTACTGGCTGACTCTGCTGAAACGCACCGGTATTTTTGAGTATAACTATGATTTTTTGTTATCGCAAGCAGAAGAAATCAAACGCATGCTGATCGCTTCTATCAATACGGCAAAAGGTAACGGAAATGAAAAGTGACGTTATAAATCATTATGACTCTTTGATAGATGAAAACAACGACCCTGTTTTTGATCCGCAACCGCTTAAAGAATATATGGACAAGTGGGATGGCAAGGCGTTTTTGGATGCTCTGACACTCGATGATACAAAGTCAATTCTTGAGATAGGAGTCGGGACGGGGCGTCTCGCCCTTAAAATTGCGCCACAATGTAAAGATTTTTACGGCATTGATATATCTTCCAAAACAATCAAAAGAGCAAAAGAAAACTTACAAGAATTTGATAATGTTACCCTTTTGCTTGGCGATATAGAGAAGTATTCGTTTGACAGAACGTTTGATGTTGTGTATTCTTCATTGACATTTATGCATATCAAAAACAAAAAAGGTGTAATTGATAAGATTTCTCATTTGCTTACGCAGGGTGGTCGGTTCGTCTTGTCCGTTGATAAGAGTCAAAACACGGTTCTGGAGTACGGCAGCAGAAAAATCACTATTTATCCCGATTCGGTTAAGAATGTTGAAAGGTGCGTTTTGCATTCTGGCATGAGTATAATTGAAAAAATCGAAACGGATTTCGCCCATATTTTTGTGATTATGAAGAACACTTGAGTTCGAATCCATCTGCCAAAAACGAAAATTCATCTTTTTCGTACCTCATAGCCAACCGCCGAAGCCACACTTTTGTGTGGCTTCGGCGTTTCTATGAAAAGAGGAGAATCGAAAGGGCGGTTTCGCGAAGCGAGTATATCACGCTGCGGCGGCAACAAATCATTAACGTCGGCGAGGCTTCGCGCTTGACGGGGCTTGCGAATAATGATATAATTTATAAAGCGGCATAATAATTATGAAAGGGCGAAAATAATGGAACTTGACGAGATGACTTTACGGGACGGACTTAAGTTTATTGTCGGAACGTGGAGGGTCGATTACATTGTCAACGGCCTTTCGAACGACCTTGCGCACATACCCGCGTCCGAGTTCAAAAGCGACGACGGCAGGGACTTTTCGGCTATCTGCTTCGAGTTTTTCGAGGACCGCTCCGTCGTTATGACGGACGGCTCCAAAGAGGAAAAAGGGTCGTGGGAGCAGACGAATCTGTTGGACTACCGTTGCTCGTTCGACGCCTTTTTGCAGATCCCCGAGGGCGACTTTAAGAAAAACGCCGAGACCTTCTCTATAGTCGACGGACATCTCGTCTTTTCGATCGGATTTTTGGCGGTCGCGATGAAAAAGGTCGCCGAGGGCGTCGTCACGAAAGCGCCCGACGCGGGCGACCTTCAGGGCGACCCCGACGCGAAAGAGATAGTCGGCAAATATTATGTTTACAAGGCTATGACGCTGGTCGGCGGGGATTTCGGTCTTCACACCAAAGAAGAGGTCGTTGCTTCGGGCGAGGCCGACGAGGACACGCTGAAAGCTTTTGACTGCATAGTTGAAATGACCGACGACCACAAGGTCATAGAGTGGATGAAGCTGCCCGAGGGCGTCTCGGAGGGCGATATCAAGGCCGCCTTGGAGGCGGGCGAGATAAAGGCCGTGACGGACGGATTTTTCGCCATGGGCGAGAAGGAGTGGAAAGCCGCGGGCGGCGTCTACTACTACAACACTGGCGAACACAGGGAGATCTTCGGCGAGGAACAGTCGCCGTGGGACAAGCTGGAGTTCGACGCCGACGGCACCCTTCCCTTCGGCGGCATGATGGTATTGAAGAAAATATAACTAATACTATTTGAAATCGGTGATAACATGTCAAACGACAAGCATCCCGCGGCGGGCGGGTCGCAGAGCAGAAGCAAGGTAATCGTAAGAACGAGTATTATCGGCATTATTACGAACATTCTGCTCTCGGGCTTTAAGGCGACGGTGGGACTTATCTCGAACTCCATCGCCATACTGCTCGACGCCGTGAACAATCTTTCCGACGCGCTTTCGTCGCTCATTACCATAATAGGCGCGAAGATAGCGACGAGGACGCCCGACAAAAAGCATCCGCTCGGCCACGGCAGAGTGGAGTATCTGAGCGCGCTTATAGTGTCCGCTATCGTGCTTTACGCGGGCATTACGGCGGCTATCGAGTCCGTCAAGAAAATAATTACGCCCGAAAAGGCCGACTATTCGATCATAACGCTCGTTATCATGGGCGTGGCGATTATCGCGAAAATCGCGATAGGCCTTTATTTCAAGGCGCAGGGCAAGAAGGTCAATTCGACGGCTCTGGTGGCGTCTGGCACCGACGCGACGTTCGACGCCATCATCACGACATCGGTTCTGGTGACGGCCATAATCTATATGATAACGGGCGTTTCGCTCGAGGCCTATATGGGCGTTATCATTTCGGTCTTCATACTCAAGTCGGGCTTCGGGCTTATGACCGAGACGCTTGACGATATTCTGGGACATCGGGCCGACGCCGAACTTACCAAAGAGATCAAAAGGCTTATAGTCGAGGAGCCCGAGGTCAGAGGAGCCTACGACCTCATACTGAACAACTACGGGCCCGACAAGAATTACGCCTCCGTCCACATCGAGCTTCCCGACACGATGAACGTCGAGGAGGTCGACAGACTGACGAGGCGGATAGAGTCGAAGGTATATCAGCAGACGGGCGTTATTCTGACGGGCGTCGGCGTCTACTCGCACAACACCAAAAACGACGAGGCGGCCGAAATAAGAAACAGAGTCCAGGAGCTCGTGCTCTCGCACGAGTGGGCTCTCCAGCTTCACGGCTTTTACGTCGATATAGAGCAAAAGAGAATGCGGTTCGACGTCGTTATGAGCTTCAACGTCGACAGTCACGACTGCGTAAAACTGCTTTGCGAAGAAGTTAAAACGATATATCCCGGATATTCGGTGTTTATTGCGCCGGACGTGGATATTTCAGATTAAAAGGAGGAATTATTTATGAAAAAGGATTTGGGAAACGTTTCGGGTCTTTACCCGATGCCGGTGCTTATGATAGCGACCTACGGCGAGGACGGAAAGGTCGACGTCATGAACGCCGCGTGGGGCGTCATGTGCGATCCCGATAAGATCGCGCTCAGCTTGACCGACAGCCACAAGACCGTCAAGAACATCCTGAAAAGCAAGGCTTTCACGGTGGCTCCGGCCGACGTGAAAAATCTCGAGGCGGCCGACTTTTTCGGCATAGCCTCGGGAAACACGATGAAAGACAAATTCGAGCGAACGGGCTATACGGCGGTCAAAAGCAAATTCGTAAACGCCCCGGTCATAGAGGAGTTTCCCGTCGTGATGGAATGCGAATTTCTGGAGAAGGTCGTGACGGATAACGTAAATTTCATAGTCGGCAGGATAGTTAACACCGCCGCCGACGAGCGCGTCATGACGAACGGAAAAATCGACCCCGAAAAACTGGAGGCCATATCCTTCGACACCTTCGGCTTCGGATACTACGCGACCGGCAAAAAAGTCGGCACGGCGTGGAACTCCGGCAAGAAGCTGATGAAATGAGGCGTTGATATGATTAAAACCACGGTCGGCGTCGAGGGCATGATGTGCGGGCACTGCGAAGCGCACGTAAACGACGCCGTGAGAAACGCGTTTAAGGTAAAAAAGGTCGAATCGTCTCACTCAAAGGGCGAGACGGTGATAATCTCCGCGGAGCCGCTTGAAGAAGAGGCCGTAAGAAAGGCTATCGAGGCCACGGGCTACAAGGTGACTGGCTTCAAGTCGGAGCCTTACGAGAAAAAGGGGCTTTTCGGGAGATAAGGAGCGGCGCATGGCGACCGATCCGAAATGAAAAATGAAAATAAAAAACGCCGCGTGTGAAAACACGCGGCGTTTTTTTACGTTTATTTGCTGAAATAGACGTAGGGCGAGGGGTCGCCGTTGGCGTCGACTATGGTGCTGTCGTAATAGCCGTTATGTTCGGTCGTATTGCGGACACCGCCCGTGAGATTAAGGGGCGAGAGGAAGTAAATGCTCTTTTCCATATCCGTATCGTGAACGTGTATGGCGCTTCTGTCGCCGTAGACCGAGAGGGTGACACCGTTGTCAATAAGGAGACAGCTTTCGGTGAGGCCGCCGTCAAGCTCTATGCCGTAGTCGTTTAAGCGGCGGGAGTTTACCGAGAGGGTGCCGCTTCCGGTTATCTTGACGCTTCCTGAGCCGCCCGCGCCGTGGACGAGTATGCCGCCGACGTTGCAGTTTCCGACTACCTCGATGTTGAAGCTGCTCCCCATGGCGTAGCACTCTATGGTGCCGGTGGGGGCGCTGTAATTTTCGAGGACTATCGAGTTGCCGCGTCCGTTATAGCTTATGCCTTCGACGGTGTCGGGTCCGGCCGTGGCGGATTCGCCTACGTATATCCTGTTGGTAACGGCCGGAGTCTTGAGATAGACGTAGGCGTCGGAGACAGGCCAGTAAGCCCTTTCGCTGAGGGTCGGGAAAGCGTTATCGGCCGTGTCGGTCTCCTCTGCGGGAGGCTCGGAGCTCGCTTCGGGTTCGGAACTCGTCTGGGGTTCGGAACTTGCGGGAGTGGAGTTTGCGGGAGCGGAACTCGCGGGCGTCGAGCTTGCGGGGGTCGAGCTTGCGGGAGTAGAGCTTGCGGGCTCGGGTTCGGAGCTCGTGACGGGAGGCTCGGACGACTGAGGTTCGGGCTCGGGTTCGGGCTCGGGTTCAAGTCCCGAAACGAAGCTGACTCTCGTAGCGGGGTTTCCGGTGGAGGGGTCTATTACGGTATAGTCGCCGAAGTTGCCGTAGGTGGGATCGTAACCGTTTTCCTCGCCCAGATAGCTTCCCGACTGACGGTAGCCTCCCTCAAGGGTTGTGGGGGCGAGGTAGAATATGGCCTTATCCTCCATGGAGGTGTCTTCGACGCCGATGGCCATTACCTCGCCGAGAACGGTGACGTTTACGCCCCTGTCTATCATAAGGCAGGTCGGGCTCATTTCGGCTTTCAAGTAGATACCGACGTCGTATTTGCGGGAGGCGTTGACGGCGAGGGTGCCGTTGCCCGTAATAAGCACGCTGCCCGCGTAGTGGAAGCCCCAGATAAGAAGCCTGTCGATGCTGTTGTAGCCTTTAAGCTTTATCTTGAAGCCGTTACCCATCATATTGATATTGAGGACGGGACCCGTGTAGTTCTCGAGGGTGAGGGTGTTGGTGTCGGGGTCGTATTCTATTCCCTCGACGTAAATGGGATCGACGCCTTGTTCGATGTATTTTTCACCGGCGTAAATCCAGTCGACGACCGCGGGCGACTCGACTCTGATATATTCCTCATCCAGAACGCCGTAGCTGTTGAAATAGACGTAGCCGTTAGGGGGAAGATTCGAGAGGTTCGGGAAGGCGTCGTCGGGCTTTTCCTCGGGGATGGGCTCGGGTTCGGCGGCGTCGGCCTCGTAATAGAGATCGACGCGGTAGACGTAGACCCACTCGCCCTTTATTATGGGATTATCGGGGGCGTCTTCGTTATACTCGTAATAATAGTCCTCGACGTAGGCGACCTTCTGGAATACCTCGGTGGAGGTTATGAACTTGATGTTAGATGTGTCGCCGCCGAGCGAGGCGACCCACTCGATGCCCTGCTCCATGGCGTCGTATTCCTTGCTCTCGGGGAAGACTACGCTCTGACCGGTGGGAAGGTATTTGAAATTGAAATAGTATTCCTCGATGTGAGGCTGCTCCGACTCGCTGTGGCCGTGGCCGCCGAAAACGTCGTCTCCGAGGGGATCGAGGCCGAAGGACGAGAGTATGGTGACGGCCGCTATCATGACGCCCGCGACGGGCGCGAGCATGACGCGTTTGAGAAGCTCGTGCATACCCGACTTTTTGGGTTCTTCTTTTTTGGTCTTGCGGCGGGAATACTCCTCGGTCGTTATGTCAACCGTGGGGACGGACGAAAACTCCTTGGGCATATCGGTAGGTTTTTCGCCGCTTTCGAGCTTATTGGTAGGTAGTTCCTGCGACGGAAAATGGGACTCTTCGTCACTGTATCTGAGCAAGCCTGATCACCTCCTCTTTTCGTAATGATATGAAGGAGAGGATCAGTCGCGGTTGTGAACGTCGACCTGCGGGAAGGGGCACTCGACGCCGAGTTTGCGGAAGCCGAGCAAGAGGTCGTGGTTAAGCACTCTCGCGCCGGTATAAATGTCTTTTTCATCGACGTTTACGTAGAAGCGAAGGACGACGGAGCTGTCGGCAAGCGCCTGAACGCCGAGATAGACGGGAGGCTTTTTCATCATGTCGGGGTGGGCGGCGTATATCTCTTCCATGAGGCCGGGGATGCCCGCCTCGAGCTTTTCAAGGTCGGTGCCGTAGGGGATGGCGATGTCGCTTATGCTCCTCGAAAGTCTGTCGGAGCGGTTTAAGATGTTTTTCATCGCCGAGTTGTTGACTATTTTGACGTTGTCGCCGGGGTCGGTGATGCAGGTGGTGCGGATGCCGATGCTCGAAACGGTGCCGCGGAAATTGTCGACCTCGACTATGTCGCCGACGTTATACTGATTTTCGAAGATCATGAAGGCGCCGGTGACGACGTCGGCTATAAGGCTCTCCGCGCTGAAGCCGACGACCAAGGCGACTATTCCGACGCTCGCGACTATCGTCGAGACGTTGACGCCGATTATCGAAAGTCCCCAGCAGATTATAACTATGCCCGCGAGGTATTTCATAAAGCTCGAAAGGAGCGATATGAGCGAACGGGCGCGGTGGCTTTCGGGGTGGAAGAGACCGAGGATGAAGACGACGAGGGCCTCGACCAGTATGACGCCCGCTATCATGATAACGAGCCGTAAGAGAACGAGCGGGTTGAAATTAAGGTTCTGTATGGTGTTTGCGTTCAGCACGCCGGTCAGTATGCCGACGGTGATGCCTACCGCGAGGACTGCCGCGCAGACTATGAGGCGGATAACGGTTGATTTTTTCATATCGTCACTCCTTAAACAGTTTATATAATTATTATAAATGGAAAACGGGCTCCGTGTCAAGTTTAATAATAAAAGAAGCGTTCTGCCGAACGCTTCTTTGAAGTGTCAATAATTTCTGCCGCCGCCCGAGAAGCTTCGTCCGCTCGACGACGAGCCGCCTCCGAAGGAGGAGCCGCCGCCCGAAGAGGAGCTTTTCGGCTTTTCGTGGCGCACGACGTTGGTGTAGAGGTAGGTGGTGGTGATATTCCTGACGACCGTGGCGCCCGGGACGATGTAATTTCCCGCCGCGGTTGCCCTCGGGAGCAGCAGTTCCTTCTTCATCGCGCTTATGCTCATGCCCGCGTTCAGAAGGCCGCTGACTAGGCAGACAATTATCGCGACGACGAGA
>JAEEIO010000172.1 GCA_016281405.1 Clostridiales bacterium
AGGGAAAACCGAAAAAGGAGATATGGTTTTAGTCGAAGCTAAAGCTCACACGAGCGAGATCACCTCTGCTTGCAGGGCAAATGACCCGAAAAGCATTTCAAAGATAAAAGGATCGATAGAAAATACCTTTAACTGCACCGCGTCCGAAGAAGAAGAGCTGCTCAACAATTATTACCAAATAGCAAACAGATACGTTTTCCTCGATAAAATACAAGCGCATTTGCAGGAAAAGGACAAAAAATGTTACCTCATTTTCATTTATTTTACTAACGATAACACCTATAAACCTACTACAGAAGAAAGCTTCAGAAAAGAGCTTGATAATGCCTGTAAAAAAATAACCGTTCCGGACCGCCTGAAGCTATACTCATACCACGTTTATATTGACGTAGCAAATCAGGCGGAATAAACCCCCTACTGTCCTTAAAATTACGCACCCTTTTTCGTATTATTGAGAAAAGGGTGTGTTTTTTGTGTCGGAAAAAGCCGAAATAATTTATTACAGAAAGCCGGAAACGCTCGGCGGCAATATCATTGAGATAAAGACCCCGCGCTCCCGCGTGATCTTCGACTGCGGGCGCGAGCTTGAGGGCGATATATTCGCGCCCCCGCCCGACGTCCCGGGGCTTTTCTCCGAGGGCGAGCCGGTAACGGCCGTTTTCATTACCCATTATCACGCGGATCACGCGGGGTTTATAGACAAAATAGTCCCCGGCGTGCCCGTCTACATAGGCAAGACGGCGGCGGCGATAATGAAGGCGTACAACGGGGCGCAGGGGCGCGATTATCCCGCGGGCGCGCGCGTTACCGGCTTTCTTAAAGACGGCGTTCCCATAAAGGCGGGCGACGTGACCGTCACCCCCTTTTCGTGCGACCATTCGGCGGCGGACAGCTACATGCTCTTCGCCGAGGCGTGCGGCGAAAGGATCCTTTACACGGGCGACTTCCGCTCTACGGGCAGAAAGAGCTTCCCCGCCCTTCTCAAAAAGCTGCCCTCGGGCGTCGACCTTCTCATCCGCGAGGGAACGCACGAGGGGTCGGACATACTCTCGGAAACCGAAGCCGCCCTTGAAAAAAGGATAGCCGACGAGCTTAAAAGGCGTGAGGGGAAGCCGGCTTTCGTCCTCTTTTCGGCGACGAACACAGACCGCCTCACGACCCTTTACAAGGCGGCTAAAAGGAGCGGGCGCATACTTCTCACCGACCCCGTGCAGTCGCTCACGGCGGCGGCCGCCGGGCGAAAGTTCCCCCGCCCGGGAACGCCCGGCGTTTACGCCTTCACAAGCTCGGGCGACAGGCGCTCATACTCTCTTTTGAAGGGCTTTGAAAAGCGCCTCGGCAAAAAGGCGATAGCGAAAAAGAGCTTTCTCATGTGCGTCCGCGCCTCGATGGGAAGCTACCTTAAAAAGCTCTCCGAGCTTACGCCCTTTGAGGGCGGCGCGCTCATTTACTCGACGTGGGAGGGGTACGCGTCCATGCCGCAGACGTCCGATTTTCTCGCCCTCTGCGCGTCTTTGGGGCTTGAAACGGTCTTTCTTCACACGAGCGGCCACGCCGACGTATACGCCGTAAAAGCCCTCGTTTCGCGCGTTTCCCCGCGCAGGGTGCAAATAGTCCACACGCCGCCGCGTTCCGAAAAAACGCTTTGACCGACACAAAAGGAGGCAGCCATGAACTACTCAAATCAGCCGAAGAAACTCATAATCTTAAACGTTCTTGAAATACTCCGCAAATATTCCGACGAAAACCACCCGCTTTCGCAGAAGCAGATCTCCGACCTGCTCTCGCGGGAATACGGCATGAACGTCAACCGCAAGGCGATAAAGGCGAACCTTTCCTGCCTTTCCGACTTCGGGTGCGATATAGAATACGCGTCAAGGGAGAGGAAAAACGCGCGGGGCGAGCTTGAAACGGTCTGCACCGGCTTTTACCTGACGCACGATTTTTCCGACGAGGAGCTTCATTTCCTTTGCGACGCCGTGCGCTTTTCGACCGACGTTCCCGCCTCTCACCGCAGGGAGCTTCTCCGCAAGATAAAGGGGCTTTCGAGCGTTTATTTTTCCGAAAAGGGCGACCTTTCCCGCCCCTCGCCCGCCGAAAACAAGCAGTTTTTCTACACCCTCGGCGTCATCCGCGAGGCGATGGACAGAGGGAATCTTATGACCTTTCACTACGCCCGCCGCGGCGCCGACAGCAAGCCCCACTTAAAGGAAAAGAGCGGCGCGCCCGCCGTTTACGCCGCGTCGCCCCTGAGCACCTGCATGAAAAACGGGCGCTGTTACCTCATAGCCGCCGTCGAGGGCCGGGCCGACGCCCTTCATTTCAGGATAGACCGCATCCGCGACGCCGCCCTCTCCTCATCCCCCGCAAAGCCCGCCGCGAGGTTAGGCGCGCTCGGCTCCGACCTTTCAAGCTACGTCGGCGAGCACCCGTATATGTGCGGCGGCGAGAGCGTCACGGCGATAATACGGGTCGACGCCCTCATAATAAACGACGTTTTCGACTGGTTCGGCGAAAATGTGACCCTTTTCAACAAGACCGAAAGCACGGTCGACGTGCGCGTCCGCGCAAACGAAACGGCGCTCAAATACTGGGCGGTACAGTACTGCTCCTACGCCGAGGCGTTAAGCCCCGCCTCCCTGCGCGACGCCGTTTCAAAGACCCTCGCCTTCGGGCTTTCCAAATACGCGAAGGACGCCGCAGGTTAGATCCTGCGGCGTCCGTTTTACCTTTCTCAAAGCGCGAAGGCGCGGTCTCTTTTTCCCGTTCGCGGCTTTTCGTCCTCGCGGAACTGCATGTCGTAAAGCTCCTTATACGTCCCGCCCTTTTCCATAAGCTCGGCGTGCGTGCCCCTTTCGGTTATCCTGCCCTTAATGACGACGGCTATCTCGTCGGCGCCCTTTATCGTCGAGAGGCGGTGTGCGACGACTATAGTCGTTCTGCCGCGGCAAAGCTCGTCGAGCGACCTTTGGATGAGGGTCTCGGTCGTGTTGTCAAGGGCGCTCGTCGCCTCGTCCAGAATGAGTATCGCGGGGTCTTTGAGGAATACTCTCGCGATGGAGACCCTCTGCTTCTGCCCGCCCGAAAGGCGCACTCCGCGCTCGCCTAT
The DNA here is from genome assembly GCA_016281405.1 of Clostridiales bacterium. Classification (GTDB taxonomy): domain Bacteria; phylum Bacillota; class Clostridia; order Oscillospirales; family RGIG5299; genus RGIG5299. Next base: position 3,110 of record JAEEIO010000172.1, read on the forward strand.
CTCGGTGTCGTCGCCGTGGGGCAGGGTCATTATGAAATCGTGGATGTTGGCGCGTTTCGCCGCCTCCGCGACCTGCTCGTCGGTCGCGCCCAGGCAGCCGTAGCGGATGTTGTCGCCTATCGAGCCCGCGAAAAGGAAGACGTCCTGCTGGACTATGCCGACGTTGCGCCGCAAAGACTCCATCGTAACGCCCCTTACGTCCCGCCCGTCGATGAGGATGCTGCCGCCCTCGGGCGAGAGCTTGTAAAAAGCCGGGATAAGGTGGCAGATGGTCGTTTTCCCGCCGCCCGAAGGCCCGACGAGAGCGAGCTTTTTCCCCTTTTCCGCCTTGAAGTTGACGCCTCTCAGCACCTCGCCGCCCGTTTCATAGGAAAAGCGGACGTTTTGAAACTCAATTTCGCCATCCGCCTCGCCCATGTCGACGGCGCCCTCCTCGTCCTTTTCCTCCGGCACGTCCATTATCTCGACAAATCTCGAAAAGCCGGTAACGCCGTTCTGATACTGCTCGGTGAACTCGATGAGCTTCTGCACGGGCGAGAGAAAGAGGTTCACCGACACTATGAAGGTCGAATAATCGCCGAAGCCTATCTTCCCCGCGTAGAGGAAAAGCCCGCCCGCGAGGAGGATGAGCACGTTGAAAACGTCGGTTATGAATGAGGTCGAGGAAAAGAACTTTCCCATCGCCTTGTAGGAGCGCGCCGACGCCTCGATGAACATCCCGTTGCCCCGCTCGAACTTGGAAAGCTCCTTTTCGGCGTTGCAGTACGCCTTCGTGACCCTTATGCCCGTTATCGAGCTTTCGAGGGATGCGTTTATAACGGCGTTGCTCTCACGCCGCGCGCGGAAAGCCGCCGTCATGCGCCGCCTGAAATAGAGGGACACGCCGAAAAGCACCGGCACGCAGGCGAAAATTATGAGGGTGAGCCACACGTTTATCGTGAGAAGATAAATGAAGCTCAGAATAATCATAACGCTGCACGTC
>JAEEIO010000173.1 GCA_016281405.1 Clostridiales bacterium
CGACAACGACCTTGAAATAGGAAAAATCGACGAGTCTTGCAATCAAGGCAAGTTCGTCCACGCCCATCTCGACAAGAGCCACGTCACCGTCCACTCCTTCCCCGAGAGCCACCCCGGCAACCTCATTTCGACGTTCAGGGTGGACATCGACGTCTCGACATGCGGCGAGATCTCGCCTCTTAAATGCCTCAATTATCTTATAGCGAGTTTTGATTCGGATATCATCACGATAGATTACAAAGTGAGAGGCTTTACCCGCGACATGGAGGGAAAAAAGTATTTCATAGACCACGATATAACGTCTATTCAGAATTACATAGCGGACGAGACCTTGAGTAAATACGACGCGGTGGACGTCAACGTATATCAGTCAAATATCTTCCACACGCAAATGATGATCAAAGACATCAAGCTTCAGGATTATCTCTTCAACACCGACGTTTACGAGCTTGCCCCGAAGCAGCGGCTTGAAATTACCGAAAGTCTTCGTAAGGAAATGGTCGAGATTTTCAGCGGCATGAATATTTACTGACGAAAGGCGAAAGATGGATCTTTTTTTACAGCGTAAAACACCCGTTTTCGACGCTTTGAAAAAAGTGGCGGACGACAGAATAGTTCATTTCGACGTGCCGGGTCACAAAGGCGGAAGAGGAACGAAAGAGTTACGGGACTACTTCGGCGAGACCTGCATGAAGTGCGATATGAACTCGATGAAGCCCCTTGACAACCTTTGCCATCCGACGTCTGTCATAAAGGAAGCAGAGGATATAGCGGCCGATGCCTTCGGCGCCTCGGCCTGCTTTTTCATTGTAAACGGCACCACGGCCGCCGTGCAGGCGATGATAATGTCGGTCTGCAAGGCGGGCGAGAAGATCATAATGCCCCGAAACGTCCACCGAAGCGCGATAAACGCGCTCGTTATCACGGGGGCTGTGCCCGTTTACGTCAACCCCGGGATCAACAAGGAGCTTGGCATACCTCTCGGAACTTCGCTTGACGACATAAAGACGGCCATCGAGGAAAATCCCGACGCTAAGGCCGTTTTAGTGAATAACCCGACATATTACGGCATTTGTTCGGATATGAGGTCTATCGTCAATCTCGCGCATAAGCACGGAATGACGGTGCTTGCCGACGAGGCGCACGGAACGCACTATTATTTCGGCGACGATATGCCCGTCTCGGCCATGGCCGCGGGCGCAGATATGTCGGCTGTCAGTATGCACAAGACGGGCGGGTCGCTCACTCAAAGCTCGTTTATACTGTGCGGCAAAAACGTAAACGCCAACCACGTCCGTCAGATCATAAACCTCACCCAGACGACGAGCGGCTCTTACCTGCTTATGACTTCGCTTGACGTCGCGAGAAAAAATCTCGCTTTGAACGGCAAGAATATGTTCAGGAAAACCGTATCGTTCGCGGAATACGCGAGAGGCGAGATAAATAAGATAGGCGGTTATTACGCCTTCGCCGAAGAGCTGATAAACGGCAAGGACGTCTATGATTTCGACAGAACGAAGCTCTCGATAAACACCCTTAAAATAGGTCTTGCTGGCATAGAGGTCTACGACATCTTAAGGGACGAATACGATATTCAGACCGAGTTCGGCGATATCGGAAACATCCTCGCCATTATCTCGGCGGGCGACAGGATGCTTGAGATCGAAAGGCTCCTATCTGCACTCTACGAGATTAAGCGCATTTATCAGAAGGACGAGAAAGGTATGCTCCGTTACGAGTATATCATCCCCGACGTCTGCGCCACGCCAGAGGAGGCCTTCTTTGCCGACAAGGAGACGCTTGAAATAAATAAATCTTCGGGCAGGGTCTGCGGAGAGTTCGTAATGTGTTATCCGCCTGGTATCCCGATTCTGGCCCCCGGCGAGAGAATAACCGACGAGATACTTCACTATATCGCCTACGCCAAGGAAAAAGGGTGCTTACTGACGGGCACGGAAGATATTAACATAGAATACATAAAAGTCGTTAAGTGAGGAGATGAGATTATGGACCTTTGGTATACCGAGCCGCACACCAAAAACGTGAGGTTTTCCATCGCTATCGACAGGCATCTTGTCACCGAGCAAAGCTATTATCAGAGAATAGACGTTTTTCAGTCGGTCGAGTTCGGGAAAATACTGACGCTCGACGGCTATCTTATGGTCACGGAAAAGGACGAATTCATCTATCACGAGATGATCACACACGTCGCCATGGCGACGAAGCTTGACGCAAAGAATATTCTGGTAATCGGCGCGGGCGACGGCGGAACGATAAGGGAACTTACGAAATACGACACCATTGAAAATATCGACATGGTCGAGATCGACGAGCGAGTCGTCGAGATCTGCCGGCAGTATCTGCCGCAGACGGCCTCGAAGCTTGACGACCCGAGAGTTCATATTTACTTTGAGGACGGCCTTCGCTACGTCAGAAAAAAGCAAAACGAATACGACATCATAATCGTCGACTCGACTGATCCGTTCGGCCCCGGCGAAGACCTCTTCACAAGGGAGTTTTACGGTAACTGCTTCAAGGCGTTAAAGGACGACGGAATACTGATAAATCAGCACGAAAGTCCTTATTACGAAGAGGACGCCAAGGCGTCGAAGCGGACTCACAGACTTATCAGTTCGGTCTTCCCCGTTTCGAAGGTCTATCAGTTCCACATTCCGACTTACCCGTCGGGACATTGGCTGTTCGGATACGCGTCCAAGGGGATCGACCCCGTAAAGGACTGCGACGCCGACGGTTGGAACGCATTGGGACTTTCGACTAAATACTACAATACCGAGCTTCACAAGGGGGCCTTTGCCCTTCCCAACTACGTAAAGGAGCTTTTGGACAATGCTTGAGAAAAACACAAGGCCGTTTATAGGCTGCGAGGCGGGTTACAAGGAGGCGTCGGCGGTTATTTTCGGCGCAGGCTTCGATTCGACCTGCTCTTACCGCCCCGGCGCGAGATTCGGCCCGTCGACGATTAGAAACGAGAGCTTCGGCATTGAAACTTACAGTCCGTATCTTGATAAAGACCTTTCGGACATAAAGGTTTTTGACGCCCTTGACCCCGAGCTTCCGATGGGGTCGACCGAAAAGGCGCTGAAAATCATAGGAAAATACGCCAAAAAGGTTTTTGACGACGGCAAAATGCCTATAATGCTCGGCGGCGAACACCTTGTGTCGCTCGCGGCTATCAAAGAGGCTTACTCGAAATACCCGGACCTTCGAATCGTTCATTTTGACGCGCACATCGATTTCAGGGACGAATACCTTGGAGTAAAGCTGTCGCATTCGGCCGTGATGAGAAGGGCTTACGAGCTTCTCGGAGAAGGCAAAATATATCAGTTTGGTATAAGAAGCGGCGACAGAAGCGAGTTTGAGGCCGCAAAGGGAAAGACCTTTACATATCTTTTCGATCTCAAGGGCGTGGAAAAACTTAAGGAAATGATAGGAAACGCGCCCGTTTACTTTACTGTCGACCTTGATGTGCTTGACAGTTCGGTCTTCCCCGGGACGGGGACGCCGGAGGCGGGCGGCGTAAGCTTTAACGAGCTTTTAGTCGCGACAAAAGAGGTCAGAAAGTTAAACGTTATAGGCGCTGACGTCGTCGAACTCGCGCCTATGCTTGACCAAAGCGGAGTTTCGACCGCTACGGCTTGCAAGTATTTACGCGAATTATTGCTTACTATCGTAAAATAACGGAGGATGTAAAATGGGAAAAGCTCTTATTATCGGCGCGGGCGGCGTTGCGAGCGTCGCGGTGCATAAATGCTGTCAGAACAGCGACGTCTTTGAAGAGATTTGCATAGCGAGCCGCACGAAAGCCAAGTGCGACGCGCTGAAGGAAAAGCTTGACGGCGGTAAAACGAGGATAACGACGGCGAAAGTCGACGCTAACAACGTCGAGGAGCTTGTTGCGCTTATTAACAAAGAGAAGCCGGACGTCGTTTTGAATCTCGCCCTTCCCTACCAGGATCTTACCATTATGGACGCCTGCCTCGCGACCAAGACCAATTACGTCGACACGGCCAATTACGAGCCCGAGGACACGGCGAAGTTCGAATACAAGTGGCAGTGGGCCTACCGCGAGAAGTTCGAGAAGGCCGGCATCACGGCGCTTTTAGGCAGCGGGTTCGATCCGGGTGTGACGGGCGTATTTTCGGCTTACGCCCAAAAGCATTATTTTGACGAGATCGAGACGCTCGATATTCTCGACTGCAACGCGGGCGACCACGGGTATCCGTTCGCGACGAACTTCAATCCCGAGATAAACATCCGCGAAGTGACGGCTAAGGGCAGTTATTTTGAAAACGGCAAGGTCGTTGAAACCGAGCCGATGGCGATCAAAAGAGTTTACAACTTCCCAGAGATCGGGCCGATGGATATGTATCTTCTTCACCATGAGGAGATCGAGTCCCTGGCGTTAAATCTAAAGGGAATCAAGAGAATTAGGTTCTTTATGACCTTCTCGCAGAAATACCTTAACCACCTTTACTGTCTGCAGGACGTCGGGATGACGTCTATAGTGCCTATTGAATACGAGGGCAAGATGATAGTGCCGCTTCAGTTTTTGAAGGCGGTGCTTCCCGATCCCGCGTCGCTTGGACCGAGAACGAAGGGCAAGACAAATATCGGCTGTATTTTCACGGGCAAAAAAGACGGCAAGGAGCGCAAATACTACGTTTACAACGTCTGCGACCACGAGGCGTGCTACAAAGAGGTCGGGTCGCAGGCCATTTCCTACACGACCGGCGTGCCCGCGATGATCGGCGCTATGATGCTGATGACGGGCAAATGGAACAAGAAGGGCGTCCATAACATAGAGGAGTTCGATCCCGATCCCTTTATGGAGGCGCTCAACAAGTTCGGTCTGCCGTGGCAGGAGAGCTTTTATCCCGAATTGGTTGACTGAGGTTTGAGATGATCGATTTCGGTGGCGTTAAAACGCCCTGCTACGTTATCGACCGTAAGGCGATAACGGAAAACCTTGAAATACTTAAGCGCGTCAAAGAGGCCGCGGGATGCAGGATACTGCTTGCACAGAAGGCCTTTTCTTGCTACGCGCTCTACCCTCTTATGGCAAAATACCTCGACGGCACGACGGCAAGTTCGCTTTTCGAGGCGAAGCTCGGGCGCGAGGAGTTCGGCGGCGAGACGCATATCTTCTCGGCGGCTTACAGAGACGAGGAGTTTGACGAGATCGCGTCCGTTTGCGACCATATAGTTTTCAATTCCGTGGCGGAACTTGAGAGATACAGAGGGCGCGCAAAAGGAAAAGAGATTGGACTTCGGGTAAACCCCGGGTATTCGGAGATCGAGACCGCGCTTTACGACCCCTGCGCCAAGGGGTCGAGGCTCGGCGTGACGGCCGAAAACTTTTTTAAGGCGTGTCCGAATGGTCTTGACGGGCTTCATTTTCACGCGCTTTGCGAGCAAGGGGCCGACGTTCTCAAAAGAGTCGCAGACAGTTTCGAAAGGCTTTATTCGACTTACTTTGAGAATATCAAATGGGTAAATCTCGGCGGCGGGCATCATATTACGAAAAAGGGCTACGATACAGATACGCTCGTTTCGGCCGTTAAAAGGTTTAAGGATAAATAC
>JAEEIO010000174.1 GCA_016281405.1 Clostridiales bacterium
AGGTCTTCGTAGGTGTCTTCGACCTGCTTGAGATAGGACGTCTGTGAGGTGCCCCAATACTGATTGTTCGAGAGTGAATATCCGCCGTTCGAGGCGCTGTAAACGGCGTCTATGAGGGCGTCGTTCCCTTTCGACGTCTTATAGGTTATGACCATTTTGCTCGTAGTGTCGACGGCGTTTGCGACGACAGGCGTGGCGTCGTCGGTATTGCCGCTATAGGTCTGACAATGCGAACCGCTGCAAATGTCAAACCCGAAGACGTTATTCTTGCCGTGAGAATTAGCAATGAGTATTTTTCGGAGGGTATAGGTCCTTGCGACTATGGCCTGCGCTCTGTATGCCTCGTAAAGAGATTCGTTCGAGGTGTTGCCCATTTCTCGAATCAGAACGCCTCTCAAATAAATATCCATGTCGACGACGTTAACGGTAAGTATTTTGCCGTCGTTATCGGGGACGCGGGCGATGTCGAGCATGCCTCTGTAGAAGCGTCCGAGGTTTCGAGTGGACGGCGAGTCTGTCATAGAGTAAACACGGTGATAAACAGAATCGTAGGGATAAGCCTTGACGCGAAGCCACTTATCGGCGGCGTCGAATTCGAAATAAATGACTCCCGAACGCTCGTCGACGACGGTCATGCAGTTATCGCTTTCGGGCGACGTCGTAAATGAAAGTTCGGGATAATAATAGGGTTCGGGCGCGGGTTCGGGCTCCGGCTCGACAAAGGAGCTGTTTTCCTCTTCCTCCTGTCCGGATGGGACGGACGTGTCGTTCTCTTCTGCGCCCGAGGATACTTCGGAAGAATCGTCAGACGGTACGTTGTCGCTTGCGTCGGACGGAGTTTCGGATAAAAGGTCGTCCGAAGCGTCGGAGGAAGAATCCGACGAAACGTCGTTTGAAACGTCGGACGGCTCGGAGCTGTCGGTAATTTCAGACGTTTCGGAAGACGCCACGAGTTCCGAAGATACGGTTTCGGATGAGGATTCGACTTCGGACGAAGATACGTCTGAAGACGGCTCGACTACGGAGGATGTCTCCGACTGCGAAATCGATGACGCGGTCTCCTCGTTAAGTCTCGCGGCCTCGCCGTTATAGGCTTTTGAGATAGAGGAAACGTCCTTGGAGGCGTCAGAAACGGAGACGTAGGAATTTATCCTGATTCTGTAAACGCCCTCCACGTAGGCGGGAAAGACGTGATATCCGAGCGTCCGTAGGAGCGATATTATTTCAGCGGCGTCGTCGAGCGAAGCGAAATCGCGGTCGACTTCGACGTGGCGGTTGCCGGCTTTTACAGAATAGGAGCTTCGGGAGACGGTGTCTATCCAGCCGCCGTAATCGTTATACCAGTCGCTGCTGTAATAATACGTTTCGTCAACGACGGCGGCAAGGGTAAAGGCGCCCTTTTCGGTGGTGTAAACGTGTTTTTCCTCTTTAGAGACGTTATCGTAGACGTATAGCTCGAAATATCTGTTCGAAGGATTTTGCGGATCGTCTTCGGCATAACCTGTGCCTATATCGCCCGAGCGGAAGGAGGAGCTATACACGTCATAGGGTCCGACGCGGACGCGGACGGGGCGCTCGGGGTCGTAATAAATACCGCTTTCGGCGGTGCTTGAAAATAACGGGAACAAAACCGCGACTGTGACGGCGAGAACGCATATAATACTTAAGAGGTTTATAAAAACGGCGCGTTTTTTCAAAAAGTCCGCCTCCTTCCCCGAAATCTCAAAACAAAGTGTTGACAAAATAAAATAATCAAGTATAATATTAGACGATAGAGGTGCGTTGGCAATCAGTAGCGCCGGGACCGCGGCTCCGGAAGCTGACGGTGTGAAAGGTGTCATACGCCGAAGGGGACGTTTACCGGTAAGGCGCCTGCCTGGTCGCGAAAGCGAAAGCTCAGCGACTGTCATTTACGCATCGTGAATGAAGAGCTATCTTTGATACTTTGACGTATTTATTATACATCAAAGATAGCCGGTTTTTCAACCGGTTTTTTTATTTCTTAAAACTTTCAGATTTCTCTCTTTTATCGAAAGGTCGGATTTCAATGGAAAAACTTAAGGTCGGAGTTATCGGAGCCACGGGTATGGTAGGTCAGCGTTTTCTTACGCTTCTTGCAGAACATCCGTGGTTTGAAGTGACGACGCTCGCGGCGTCTTCCCGTTCGGCGGGAAAAAGCTACGTCGACGCGCTCGCCGGACGTTGGGCGCTCGATATTCCGATGCCCGATAAATATAAGGATATGACGGTCCTTGACGTCGACGCCGATTTTGACAGAATCGTCGAAAGCGTAGATTTCGTATTCTGCGCCGTAAATATGAAAAAAGACGAGATAAGGGCTCTCGAGGAGAGATTCGCTCTCGCTGAATGCCCCGTCGTCTCGAACAACAGCGCGCATCGCTTCACTCCCGACGTGCCGATGGTGATACCCGAGTTAAACTCGGAGCATATAAAGATAATAGACAGCCAGCGTAAAAGGCTCGGAACGAAGCGCGGGTTTATAGCTGTCAAGTCCAACTGCTCGCTCCAAAGCTACGTCCCTGCCCTTTGGCCTCTCGATAAGAAATACTGTCTTAAAAAGGCTCTCGCCTGCACCTATCAGGCTATTTCGGGCGCCGGAAAGACGTTTGAGAGATGGCCGGAAATGGTCGACAACGTCATTCCGTTTATCGGCGGCGAAGAGGAAAAGTCGGAGAAAGAGCCTCTTAAGATATGGGGCGAAATCAAAGACGGCGTTATAGTCCCAGCCGACAGGTTTTCGATTACCACCCAGTGCATAAGAGTTCCCGTCTCGAACGGTCACCTTGCGGCGGTATTCGCGTCGTTTGATAAGAAATTCGAGATAGAAGAAGCTATTGAGACGATCGAAAACTTCAAGGGCGAGCCGCAGATACTCGGGCTTCCCTCGGCGCCGAAACAGTTCGTCCACTATTTCCGTGAGGACGACAGGCCGCAGATAAGATCCGAGCGTATGCTCGAAAACGGTATGGCGGTCTCGGTTGGAAGGCTGAGAAATGACAGTCAATACGACGTCAAGTTCGTCTGCCTCTCGCATAATACTTTAAGAGGAGCCGCGGGCGGCGCCGTTTTGCTCGCCGAGCTTCTTACCGCGAAGGGTTATATCGGGAAAAAGTCCTGATCGAAAGGATATGATTATATGAGCGTTTTCACAGGCTCGGGCGTCGCGATAGTAACGCCGTTTACAAAGGACAATAAAGTCGATTACGAAAAGCTCGCGGCTTTAACCGACGAGCAGATAAAGCGCGGGACAGACGCCGTAGTCGTCTGCGGGACGACGGGCGAGGCCTCGACGCTTACCGACGACGAACATAAGGACTGCATCGAGTGCGCCGTCAAGGCTGCGGCGGGCAGAGTTCCCGTTATAGCGGGCACGGGCAGTAACGACACCGATTACGCCGTATGGCTCACCAAAGAAGCCGAGTCCGTCGGCGCCGACGCCATACTCTCTGTAACGCCTTACTACAACAAGGCGTCGCAGGCGGGTCTCGTCAAGCATTTCGTGAAGATCGCCGACAGCGTGAAAATACCGACGATTCTTTACAACGTGCCGTCGAGAACGGGCTGCAATATAGCGCTCGATACTTACAAAGAGCTTGCGAAGCACAAAAACATAGTCGCCGCCAAAGAGGCGTCGGGCAATATTTCGGCTATCGCGAAGATATTCGCAGAATGCCCCGGGCTTGACGTCTATTCCGGCAACGACGACCAGACGGTGCCGATTCTTGCGATGGGCGGCAAGGGCGTTATCTCGGTCGCGGCAAACGTCATACCCGAGGTAATGCACGATATATGCGCGTTATGGTTCAAGGGAGAAAGAGAAAAATCGAACGCGCTTTTCTTAAAGTATCTGAAACTTATGAACGACCTGTTTATCGACGTCAACCCGATCCCCGTCAAGTGCGCATTGAACTATCTCGGCTACGACGTCGGTGACCTGCGTCTCCCGATGTGCGCGCTTTCGGAAAAGGACGAGAAGCTCTTAAAGGGCGTTTTGAAAGAGTATTCACTTCTTTAAGTCTGTGAGGATGTGAAAAATGCTTAGAGTAATAGTTTCCGGTTGTTTCGGAAATATGGGAAAAAACGTTTGCGCCGTTATAAAAGAGAGCGACGACGCCATGGTCGCCGCGGGAGTAGATACCGCCGAAGGCTCGGCGGATTTTCCCGTTTTCTCTTCATTTGAGGCAATAGACGGCAAAGCGGACGTTATAATCGATTTTTCAAATCCCGCCTGCATTGAGGGACTATTGAAATACGCGACCGAAACGGGAACGCCCGCGGTCATTGCCACCACGGGGTTAAACGAGGCGCAGAAAGGCCAAATAAACGAGGCGGCAAAAAAAATACCCGTTTTTTTCACGGCTAATATGTCGATTGGCGTAAACATACTATGCGAACTTGTCAAAAAGGCCGCCGCGGCTTTAGGAGCCGATTTTGACATAGAGATCGTCGAAATGCACCACAACAAGAAGATAGACGCGCCGTCGGGGACGGCTCTGATGCTCGCCGACGCCGCTTCGGAGGCGCTTTCGCATCCCGCCGAATACGTTTACGACAGGCATTCGGTGAGAAAGAAGAGAGATAAGAACGAAATAGGCATACAGTCGCTTCGCGGTGGCACGGTAGTCGGCAAGCACGACGTCATTTTCGCGGGTGAGGACGAGGTCATTACCCTCTCACATACCGCCTATTCTAAAAAGGTGTTTGCGGTCGGAGCCCTTGGCGCCGCGCGGTTTTTAGTGAGTAAAGATAAAGGCCTTTACACAATGAAAGACCTTCTCGATAACTGATTTGCGAGGTGTTTGAAATGAAAAAGTATATCGCCGACGTTTCGGTGACGGAAAACGTCTCTCTCGTGACTCTCAAGCAGATCGACAACAGCTACGGCAAGCTCGCCACCATCTTCGGCGCCATAAGCGAGATGGGGATCGTCGTCGATATGATCTCTCAGTCGAGCCCCGCCAAGGAGACCGTCGAACTGTCGTTTATCGTTTCCGACGCCGACATCCCCGAACTGATGGCCTTTTTCGCGAAAAACAAGGAATATAAGGCGTCGATTTACTCCGGAAATACAAAAATATCCTTTTTCGGGAAAGAGATGGAGAAAAACGCCGGCGTGGCCGCGAGAGTCTTCGAGATCTTCGCAAAGGCCGAGTGCGATATAAAGATGGTGACCGCGTCGACCTGCGATATTTCTTGCCTTATATCGCCCGAATACACCGACAGGATAGTCGAATTATACAAGGCGGAGTGACTCCGCCTTTTTTAAGAGGTTTTTATGTCGTTACGCGAAGAAATCAAGGACGGCAGGCTCTATTATCCCGACGAAGAAGGCCTTCTTGCAGAGCAAAGGCAGTATATGCTTTTACTTAAAGAATTAAACGGTCTCGGACCTGACGACGGCGCGAAGAAGAGCGCGATACTGAAAGAGCTTTTCGCCGAGATCGGCAAGGACTGCTACGTCGAAACGCCGCTTTACTGCAACTGGGGCAAAAACGTCCATTTCGGGAATAGGGTTTACGCCAATTTTTGTCTGACGCTCGTTGACGACGCCGATATTTTCGTCGGCGACGACGTCATGTTCGGGCCGAACGTTATCGTCGCTACTGCGGGACATCCCGTATGGCCCGAGCTTCGAAGAAAGGGCGCGCAGTATAACGTTCCCGTTAAGATCGGAAACAACGTCTGGGTCGGCGCGGGCGCGATTATTCTGCCCGGCGTCACCGTCGGCGACGACAGCGTTATAGGCGCGGGAAGCGTTGTTACAAAGGATATTCCCGCCGGCGTCGTAGCGGTCGGGAATCCCTGCAAAGTGCTTCGTGAGATAAACGAGAAGGACAAAGAGTTTTATTACAAAGATAGAAAAATCGGAGATTTCAAATAAGATAAAACGGTTGCGTTCGCAACCGTTTTTCTATATCGCTTTTTTGATCTCGGCGTGCTCTTCAAGGTAACTCACGCTTCCGAAGCCGTCGATCTGCTCGCCGTATTCGCGTAAGGTCATCGTGAGGACGTCGAGCGTCCGCTCGTCCGCGCGGCTTATAGCGACGGGAGTAAAGCAAAGATAGTGGCGTCCCGACTTTTTGTAGTAGCTTTTCTTTATTATCTCAAGTCGGCTTTTCTTCAGCGCTCCGTAGGCCCCGATCAGACCGTCGGCGCAGTCGAAAGAGAAAAGGTATTCCCTTCCCCTTTCGCATTCGAGCGAAAGTCTTGTGACGTATAAAAGCACCTCACCGTTGCTTTTCGGGAATGCTTCGATAAGTATTCTGTCGTCGCCCGTGTCGAAGTCGGTTTTGCTCTTTGCGGCGTTTACGATGTTTCGGAATACCGCCTTGGTCTCCTCGCTTTTGTCCGACAGGCTTGCCGCCGATAGATTGTATTTCAAGAGGTCTTCTTTTTCTAAAAGTATTCTCACGTTGTCGTTATCGAGTCTGCAAAGTTTCACTCCGAGCCGTCGCCCCTTTCGTTATAATACCATTATAGGATTTAATGTCGCGATTTGTGACTGCCGGGACGGTGAAGATAAGCATTTTGCCGTTGACTTTGAGAAAATATTGTAATATAATTTATTATATTATTAATTTTCTGCTTTCAGCGCCTTAATGAAGGGAGAAGAAACTGATAATGCCACTTACTTTCAAGGGCGGTATTCATCCCGATTACAACAAGGGCTTTACCTTCGCGAGCCCGATCGAAAAGATGCCGCCGACAAAGACTTACATTTATCCGCTTTCGCAGCACGTCGGCTCGCCCTGCAAGGCTCTTGTCGGCGTCGGCGACGCCGTTAC
>JAEEIO010000175.1 GCA_016281405.1 Clostridiales bacterium
CGCCTTCGCTTTGCAGATTTTCGTTTTCGTCGGAATAAAGACGGTAGGAGACCGACTTGGGCGCGTAGCCGTCGGAGTATTCGAGCGTCGCGCTGTAGGAGAGCGTTCCGCGTTTCCACGCGACGTCGATGCTCGTCCCTTCGGCGATAACGAGTTTGCCGAGCGAGGCGAGCGCTCCGGTCTCTTTTACGTCGGAGCCGTTGATTTTGGTTATGACGTCGCCGGGGTATATTCTCGCCTTGTAGGCGGGCGAGCCGTAAAGAACGGTCTTCACCGTGAGATAGCCGTCCCCGTCGGGTTCGGCGACGAGACCCGCCGAGTTTACGGTGCCTTCTTCGACGTATTTTATATAGGACTTATAACCCGCTTTTTTGATATAGTAGGCGTATTTGTCGCCCGTCGCCTCGATGTAGCCCTTTATCATGCCGTCGATAAGCGCCGTCTCGCCGAGATTGCCGAGATAGCGGTTTTTGAAAATATCGTCGACGCGGATGACTTTATTTATAAGCTCCTGACTGTTCTGGATGGACTGCGCGCTGTAGGTCAGCTTCGAATTGAGATAGTGATAGGAGATGAAAACGCCGAGCAAGGCGGAGATCACCGCTATAAAGAGCGCTGTGCTGACTTTCAGAATGTTCTTTTTCACGACTGTCTTCCTTTGCCGTTATGTTTGGTTAAGGACGGTTTACGACGTATTTGAGGGGATCGACCCACGAACCGTCTATCTTTATGCCGAAGTGAAGGTGCGGACCCGTCGAGTTGCCCGTCGAGCCGACGGTGCCTATGGTCTGCCCCTGCGTTACCTTGTCGCCCTTGTTTACCGCTCTCGAGGTGAGATGATAATAAACCGTGAGCTGATTGTCGCCGTGGTCTATTATGACGTAGTGCCCTGCGCCGCCCGCCTGATAGGCCGACTGTTTGACGGTGCCGCTCTTGGAGGCGTAGACGGGCGATTTGTTTATGCCCGAGCCGCCGACGTCGATGGCATAGTGCCATATTCCGAAGACGTCGTGGTATTCTTTATCGAGATAGTAGGTGGTTATGACAAAGCGCTTGGAAAGCGGCCAGATAAAGTCGTTCTCCGAGACGGTGCCGCCCGAGCCCTGGATGAGCTTTTCAAGCTCGTCGTTAAGTTTCTTTATCTCGTCCTGATACTTTTTGAGAAGCTTTTGCTTGTCGTTTATCGTTTTGTTTATCTTTTCCTGAAGCGTCTTGTTCTCGGCGAGCTTCTTCTCGAGCGATTTCTGCGACTTTTCGAGCGAGGCTTTCTTCACGTCGAGGGTGTTCTTTTCGCCCTCGAGCGTCTTTACGTTTTCGTCGTATTCGGCACGGTCGCCCTCAAGGACGGTTATGACGGCCGAAAGCTCGTCTTTTTTGGATTCGAGGGTGTTTTTATATTCCGTCTTGTCCTCGATTGCCTTCTGATATTCGTCCATCTGCGTCTTGACGGTGTCGGTAAGCTGGGCGACGGCGTCGACTTTGGCGAGGTAGGACGAGAGGGAAGTAGAATCGAGCAGTATGTTTATGCCCGTGACGGGGTCGAAAGCGCCGCTTTCGTAGGTAGCGCGCATAAGCTGCTTGAGGCTTTCGCGGTTTTCGTTATAGATGCCTTCAGCATCGGATATGGCGGCTTCGCAGTCTTTTATCTCGGCCTCGAGGGTCGAGACCTTGCCGTTGTTGTCGCCTATCTGCGCCGAGAGGTCGTCGCTTTTCTTTTCAAGGTCGCTTATGGAGGCTTCGAGAGGCGCTATCTGCTTGTTTAAGTCGGCTATCTCCGACTGGAGAGCGCTTATTTCACCCGTCAGCGTCTTTTGAGTGGCCTCGGCCTCTTTAAGCTCGGAGTTGAGACTGCGGATGCTCTGCTCGAGCTCCTTCATCTCCTTGTCTTTCGCTTCGATCTCGGCGGTTATGTCGCCCTCGGTGACGGCCGAAACGAAGACGAGGGAAAACGACGATAACAAAAGGACGGCCGCCGTCAGAAACAACACTATTCTTTTCTTCACGGTCATCACCCTTTCTCCGTCAGACTCTCAGGTATTTTCTCATCGGAAGCAGGCTTCCGAATACGCCGAAGACAAACGCTGCGGCGATATAGCAAAGCAGAAGCGGGAAAGCGAAATGCGAGAAGCCGTAGGGGGTGAAGAAGGCGAGTCTCGCAAGGCCGGTGTAGATGAGATGGTCGTAAATGAGCCACTCGGCGAAGAAGGCGACGGCCGAGGCGATAAGCCCCAAAAGCACGCCCTCAATAATGTAGGGGACGCGGATGAACATATCGGTCGCGCCGACGTATTTCATAATGTTGATCTCGGTCTTTCTGGCGTACATCGTCATCCTTATCGTGTTCGATATTATGAATATCGAAACGACGACGAGGATTATTATGAGCCACACCGAAAGAAGGGCTATTATATTTTTGATTTTGACGAATTCGTCTATCTGCACCTGCTGGGTGCGCACCTCGCCGACGCCCGCGGTGTTTCTGAACAAAACGGCGATGTCTTCGGTGAGCCCGACGTCGTGAAGGACAATCCTGTAAGACGCCCTCATCGGGTTGTCGTCCTTGAATTCGTCGTAGATGTTTTCGTATCCCGCGCCGAGCGAGTCGACGTATTCACGGAGCGCCTCGTCGGGCGAGACGTATCTGAAGGAGGCTATGTTTTCGTTCGTCTCGACCGCCGTTCTTATGGCGGCGTTGACGCCGTCGGTGTTGTCGGTCTTTACGAAGACGACGATCTCGTTTTTGTCGATGATCTCCTGCACGAGCTTGTTTATGTTGATTATCAGCGTGCTGAAGGAGGCGGTGACTATAAAGCAGGCGATGAAAATGAATATCGTCGCGGTGCTGAGCAGCTTATAGAGGCGGATGTTTTCAAGGGCGTCGAGGAAAAAGTTGCCGGAGCCGTAATTACTTTTCACTGCCGTAGCCTCCTTTGCGGTCGCTCATAACAGCGCCCTCGTGAATAACCACGACGCGCTTGTTGAAACGGTCGACGAGCTCCTTTTCATGGGTGACTACTATGACGGTAATATTGCCCCTTTTGCTTATTCCCGCAAGGAGGCTCATTATTTCAAAGGAGAGCGACGGGTCGATGTTGCCCGTGGGCTCGTCGGCGATTATTATCTTGGGGTTGTTGACGAGAGCCCTCGCGAGCGCGACGCGCTGCATCTCGCCGCCCGAGAGCTGATTGGGGTAGTTTTTCGCCTTGCCCGAAAGCTCGACCATGTCGAGAAGCTTGGGGACCTTCATCGCTATCTCTCTGTTCGATTTGCCCGTGACCCTCATCGCGAAGGCGACGTTTTCGAAGACGGTCTTGTTGGGGAGCAGGCGGAAATCCTGAAAGACTATGCCGAGCTGACGGCGGTAGTAGGGGATGTCGCGGTGGCGGAGCTCGGCGAGGTCGATATCGTCGATAATTATCTTGCCGTCGGTGGGCTGCTCCTCGCACATGAGGAGCTTTATAAGGGTGCTTTTGCCGGCGCCCGACGCGCCGACTATAAAGACGAACTCGCCGTCGCCTATCTTAAGGTTTATATCGGAAAGAGCGACCGCGCCGGTGCTGTATTGCTTGCTTACGCCGCAAAACTCTATCAAATCAAAGCCCCCTTTTTCAAGATAAACAACAAAAGAGCCGTGGGGACTCTTTTGTAGGAAAGATCAGTATTTGACAACGTCCGATTCAAGATATTTCTTGACCATGAGCGCCACCTTGAAAACGATGGCGTGGTCGAACTGGCGAAGATCGAGGCCGGTTATTCGGCGTATCTTCTCAAGTCTGTAAACGAGGGTGTTTCTGTGGACGAAAAGCTTTCTCGACGTCTCGGAGACGTTAAGATTGTTTTCGAAGAATTTCTGGATGGTGTAAAGGGTCTCGTAGTCGAGCGAGTCGATGGTCTCGCGTTTGAAGACCTCGTTCAGGAACATTTCGCAGAGGGTGACGGGCAGCTGATAAATAAGTCTGCCTATGCCGAGATTGTTGTAGGAAATGATGTTTTTGTCGGTGTCGAAGACCTTGCCGACCTCGAGCGCCACCTGCGCCTCCTTGAAGGAGAGCGAAAGGTCTTTGAGGCTCTTTACGACGGTGCCGATGCCGACGGAAGACTTGGTGTAAAATTCGCTGTGGAGGGTGTCGACTATCGAGCGGGCAAGCTTTTCGAGATCTTCCGAATCGGTGCCCGACTTGACCTCTTTGACGAGGGCTATGTCGGTCTCGGTTATGCTGATTATGTAATCCTTGTTTTTGTCGGGGAAGATGCTCTGAAGCACGTCGTAGGCCGAAACGTCGCTCTTGTCAAGAAGCCTGATGACGAGGACGCATCTGTCGATCTCTACCGCGAAATGAAGCTCTCTCGCCTTGAGGGTTATCTCGCCGGGGAGGATGTTGTCGAGAAGGATATTCTTGACGAAGCTCGAGCGGTCGAATTTCTCGTCCGAAAACTCCTTGACGGAGCCCAAGGATATGGCGAGCACGCCCGCGATGTCGGAGGCGTATTTGTCCTCGCCCTCGACGAAGACGGCGTAGTCGGGTTTGGCCGCTATGCCGATTATCTTATAGGTATAGCCCTCGAAAACGGGCTGCTCCATACCGTAGGAAAGCTCGTCCATGATATTGGTGCGCTGTTCGCCTATAAACGACAGCTCGGTGCAGGCGATAATGACGCCTTTTTCGTCGAGCACGCCCACCGTTCTCTGAACGGCGTTTTTGAGCTGGACGACTATGGATTGAAACAATCTGTTAGACATTTTGAAAAATCCTTTCGGGTTTTGGTATTGTCTATTTTTAACAATAAATATTATACATTTTTGTATAATATTTTGCAAGCGTTTTTTTGCGAAGAGCATAAAAAAAGGGTGAAAAAGGGCTGAAAAAATAAAAAAGCCGCAAAAGCGGCTTATAAAATATGTCAGTTATTGATAATATCGGTCAGTTTAAGTATTATTTCGTTCATCACGAAAAGGCCGCGGTCGGTCAAAATGACGAAAGAGTCGGAGGGTTTCGCAAGTCCGTTTTCCGTAAGCTTTGCCGTAAACGCCTTCGCGGCGGGCCTTTTTTCCTCGGGTATGAGCGAGAGCGGCAGGCCGTCGGCGGTGCGAAGAGAGAGCATTATCCTCTCTTCGAGCGAACCGGTTTTTATTTCGCCGTCCTCCTCCGAAACGGGCGCGCCGCCCGCGATGAAGCCGTCGATATCTTTGGAGTAGTAAAACCGCTTTCCGTCCATATACGAATGGGCGGCGGGACCGATGCCGAGGTAGCCGTCTCCGCGCCAGTATTTCAGGTTGTGGCGCGAACGAAAGCCCGCTTTCGCGAAGTTTGAAACCTCGTAATGCTCGAAACCGAGGGAAGAGAGCAGTTCGCAGGCCGCCAAATAGAGCGAAAACTCCTTTTCGTCGTCGGGGAAGGAAAGGGCGCCTTTCCGTTTATAAAGCGGCGTGCCCTCCTCGACGTTAAGGCTGTAAAGTGAAAGGTGGGTTATCCCCGCCGCCGAAAGCCTTTCTATATTTTCCGTAAGCGACGCCTCGGTCTGGAAGGGAAGACCTGAAAGCAGGTCGCAGGAGATATTTGTTATCCCCGCCTCTTTGGCGGTGTCTATCGCCCTGAAGACCTTTTCGGGCTCGGTCTTCCTGCCGACGGCGGCGCACTCCGCGGCGGCAAGGCTCTGGACGCCGAGGCTTAGCCTGTTTCCGCCGATTTCGGAAAACGCGAAGGCAAACCCTGCCGAAAAACACTCGGGGTTTGCCTCGGTCGTGAATTCAATGTCTTTCGCAATATCAAAGCAGGGCAAAACGGCGTCCGCAAGGAGCGAAAGCTCCTTCGCGGTCATCAAAGAAGGCGTGCCTCCGCCTATATAGACGGTGTCAAAGTTCACGCCTTTATAGTTATCGCCGAGCCTTTCGGCCTCTTTTTTAAGCGCGGCGATATATCTTCCGATCTCGCCGTCAACGGGACGCCTCGAGCAGAAGGCGCAGTAGTCGCATTTCCGCTCGCAGAAAGGGAAGTGAATATAAAGTCCCGCCGCCATGTCAGTCGAGTTTGAGGACGGAAAGAAACGCCTCTTTCGGCACCTCGACGGTGCCTATCTGACGCATTTTCTTTTTGCCTTCCTTCTGCTTTTCAAGCAGCTTCTTCTTTCTCGTTATGTCGCCGCCGTAGCACTTGGCCAGAACGTCCTTGCGAAGCGCCTTGACGGTCTCTCTCGCTATTATCTTGCCGCCTATCGCCGCCTGAACGGGTATCTCGAAGAGCTGGCGCGGGATGGTGTCCTTTAACTTTTCGGTCATCCTGCGGGCTCTCGGGTAGGCCTTCTCCTCGTGGACGATCATCGAGAAGGCGTCGACCGTCTCGCCGTTTAAGAGAATATCGAGCTTTACGAGCTTCGACTCTCTGTAATCGGAAAACTCGTAGTCGAAGGATGCGTAGCCGCGGGTGCGCGATTTCAGCGCGTCGAAAAAGTCGTAGATTATCTCGTTCAGGGGGAGTTCGTAATGCAAATTCGCCCTGTCGGTGTCGATGTAGGTCATATTCTTGAATATGCCGCGCCTGTCCTGACAAAGCTCCATAATGTTCCCGACGTATTCCGAAGGCGTTATTATGTCTGCCTTGACGAAGGGCTCGTAGGCGGCTATGATGCCGTCTTTAGGGTAGTCGACGGGGTTATAGATGAAACGCTCCTTGCCGTCGTTGGTGACGACCTTATAAATAACGCTCGGCGAGGTGGTTATGAGGTCGAGCTGAAACTCTCTTTCAAGGCGTTCCTCAATGACGTCAAGGTGTAAAAGACCTAAGAAGCCGCAGCGGAAGCCGAAGCCGAGAGCCGTAGAGGTCTCGGGCTCGAAGTCGAGCGCCGCGTCGTTGAGCTTCAGCTTTTCGAGGGCGTCCCTGAGCGCCTCGTATTTTGCGCCGTCCTGGGGATAGATGCCGCAAAAGACCATGGAATTGACCTTTTTATAGCCGGGGAGCGGCTCCGACGCGGGCCTTTCGGCGTTAGTCACGGTGTCGCCGACCGACGTCTCCTTGAGGTCTTTGATGCTTGCGGTGAAATAGCCGACGTCGCCAGCCGAAAGCCCCTCTTCGCGGGGTTCCAATCCGAACGGGCGCATACAGCCGGCCTCGACGACGTCGAAATAAGATCCCGTCGCCATTAGTTTTACGCGGTCGCACTTTTTGAGCGTGCCGTCCATAACTCTTATGTAAACGATAACGCCTAAATAGCTGTCGTAATAGGAGTCGAAGATGAGGGCGCGAAGCGGCTTTTCGGGGTCGCCCTCGGGGGCGGGGATGCCATTTACGACGGCGTCCAAAACCGCCTGAATATTCTCACCCGTCTTTGCGGAAATGCGCGGCGCGTCCTTGGCGGGGATGCCTATGACGTTTTCTATCTCGTCGGCCACGCGGTCGGGCATGGCGGCGGGGAGGTCAATTTTGTTTATGACGGGCAGAATCTCGAGGTCGTGTTCGAGCGCGAGATAGGTGTTCGCAAGCGTCTGAGCCTCGATGCCCTGCGAGGCGTCGACGACTAAAAGCGCCCCTTCGCAGGCCGCGAGCGAGCGAGAGACCTCGTAGTTGAAGTCGACGTGTCCGGGGGTGTCTATGAGGTTAAGCTCGTAGACCTCTCCCGAGGCGTCCTTATAGTCGAGCCTGACTGCGCGGGCCTTTATGGTAATGCCGCGTTCCTTCTCAAGTTCCATGTCGTCGAGCATCTGCTCCTCGACCTCGCGGCTCGAGACGGCGCTCGTCGCTTCAAGAAGACGGTCGGCAAGGGTGGACTTGCCGTGGTCGATATGAGCTATTATTGAAAAGTTTCTTATTTTGCTTCTGTCGGTCATAAAAAGGGCCTTTCTTATAACTATATAAAGATTTTACCACAAAAAAGGCGGTTTGAAAAGGGCTTGGCAAAATATCTTGAAAAAACATAATATGATAGCGAAAGGGGCGATTATATGCCGGACGCTTTGATAAAAACGGCCGTGGGACTCGCCGCCGCATCGGCGCTCGCGATAGTAGTCGTTTATCTCACCCGCAGAGTGAAAAGGTTTACCCGCGCGGAGCTTTCGGGAGCGGCGCTTTTCTTGACGGTCGGACGCGACACCGAAGCGCCCGAAGTGATCGTCAGAGAGCTTTCGGCCGTCGCTTCGGGCTATATGACGGGCGGAAAACCGCTTGAGGTCGGCGTCGTGGACCTCGGACTTCCGCTTGCGGAAAGGCGGGCGGTTCTGATGCTTGCCGAAGACCTCGGAAACGTCGTGCTGCTCGACGCCTCGGCCTTTTGCGCAGAGATAAAAAAACAAGACCCGTGAGGGTCTTGTTTTTATTCTTTTATTCGTTTTTACCCTTGCGCGAAAGCAGGGTGAAGACCGCGGCGAGCAGCAACACGACGCCGATGACGCCGAGACAGACGAAGGCGACCGTCTTTATATCGTCGTTTTCGCCGCCGCCCTTACCGTCGAAGGAGGAGGTCTCCTCGGAAGACGCGGCGTCGGGGAGGGAAGTCTCTTCGTTTTCCGACGCCGTCCCGGAGCTTTCGGGAGCGGGTCTTTCGCTTTCCTTGACGTCGGGCGCGGTGAAACGCTTTTCGGCGGCGGGATCGGTAAACGCTCCGTAATAAACGCCGCCGCTTGCCGCGAAATACTCGGGAGGCTCGTAGCCCGTTACGACGGCCGTTCCGTTTAAGACTACGTCAAACGTCTTGCCGTTTCTCGTAACGGTTATGTCGTTGAACGCGGCTTCGCCCTCGGAGCCTTCGAAGCGCACGTCGGCCGTCGATTCCGTGGTCACGACGGAGACCGAGGCGCCGTCCGACTCTTCGATAGAAACGCCGCCCGTGCCGAGAAGAAAACCGACTCCGTAAAAGACGCCGTCATTATAGTCTCCGAAGAATACGGCGGTGTATTCGCCCGTTCCGACGGGCGCGTCGCAGGAAAAAGAGAGAACAAAATCGGCGTCGCCGTAATCCGCGACTTTTACGCGGTATTCGTCGACGCCGTTTTCGGAGCCTGTTTTCACGGTATAATAGACTCCCTCGTCCGAAAGAGCCCATTTGCCTTTTATTATATCCGTTTTATCGATCGTCGCGGCCGTGACGGAAAGTGAAAAAAGCAGCGCCAAGGCGACCGCGATCGGGGCAAATAATCTTTTCAACCGTCTGCCTCCGGATAATAATGAATCCATTATAACGGCGGCGGAGCCGTTTATCTTTAGAAAAAAGGACACAAAAATACGCTTTTTCGACCGATTTTGCAAACCGACAGACCTTTCTTCCGTCGATATCAACAAAAAAACGACTTGATTATTGAAATATCGGACGAAAAAATATATAATAATATAAAATAACGGCGGCGGAGGTTAAAATGGAACTCTATACCGAAAAATTCGTAAAAAAGAAGCTCGACAATAAGGAACTTGCGCTTAAGTCGCTTGTCGTCGCGGCGGGCGGACTTATTATCTATCTGGCGGTTATGTTTCTGGGACTCAGCCTCGGACAGTGGGCGCTCACGGTCCTGGTGGCGGCCTCGGCCGTCTATTTCGGCTGGATCCTTTTCAAAAGAAGCGGCATAGAATACGACTATTCCTACTGCAACGGCGAGTTCGACATTGATATAATCTACGGCGAGAGCAAGAGAAAAGACCTTTGCGCCTTCGACGTCTCCGACTGCGAGAGAATAGGGAAATACACCCGCTCCGCCGACCCCGCGACTCAGCGCGGATATATTCTTAAAAGCTATTACGCCCTTTCGTCGCCCGACGTGAAAAACGCCTACTACGCGATATATACCAAAAACGGCAGGCGCGAGATGGCCGTCTTCGAGGCGGAGCCCGAGGTGGTCGAGGATATGAAACGCCGCGGGAAAAACATAGCGAGCGGACTATGAGATATATGACCGAAAAGGAAGCGGCGGCGCTGCTTCCGAAAAGAAGCGATACGGGCAATAAAGGCGATTTCGGGACGTTGCTTTCGGTTTGCGGAAGCAAACGGATGACCGGAGCCGCCTTCTTCGCCGCGTCCGCCGCCCTGAGGACGGGGATCGGAAAGCTGATGCTCGCCGCGCCGGAAAGTGCGCTAAACATCCTTCAAACCTCTTTGCACGAGCCCGTTTTCGCCGCGTTGCCCGAGAAAGACGGCTTCCTTTCAAGCGAGGCGGGCGAAGAGATTTTAAGGCTTTCCGAAAATAAAAGCGCTCTTCTTATAGGGTGCGGGCTCGGGAATACCGAAGGCGTAAAGTCTTCCGTCCTTACGGTTTTGAAAAACGCGAAGGCGCCCGTAGTCGCCGACGCCGACGCCCTTAACGTTATACGGTTTGAAAAAGCCCCCTTCAAAAAGGGAGGCGGATATATAATAACTCCCCACCCGCTCGAGTTTTCGAGGCTTACGGGCATGACGCCCGAGGAGATAAACGCCGACCGACTGAATATCGCGGCGTCATACAGCCGCGAAGAAGGAGTAATAACCGTTTTAAAGGGCGCATATACCGTAGTGACCGCGCCCGACGGAAAAGCGGCCGTGGCGCCGTTTGCCACCTCGGCTCTTTCAAAGGGCGGAAGCGGCGACGTCCTCGCGGGCCTTATCGCGGGCTTTGCGGCGAGCGGTATGGAACTTTTCGACGCCGCAAGGCTCGGAGTATTCGTTCACGGCGAGGCGGCGCTTTTGCTCGAAAAGAAAATGCCCGCAAGATCCGTTTTGCCAAGCGACTTGCTTAACGCCGTCCCCGACGCGGTCAAATACTTGGAGGAGCTGTAAAGCTGCTTCACGGGGAGAATAATATGAAAAAAATCGCATCGCTTGCCGTGGCGGCGGTAATCGTCCTCACGGTCATGTGCGGCTGCACTGCCGCGGAAGTGAAAAGAGATGAGATTTACAAAAAAGCCGTCGGCTTCGAGGCCGAAATGTCCGTCAAAAAAGGCGACACCGTTTTCGCCTTCACCGTGACGAGGCTGAAGCCCGACTATTTCGAGTTTATCTTTACCGAGCCGTCGATACTCGACAAATTCGACCTTATCATAAACGGCGGGGAAGTGAGGCTCAAGTATTACGGCTTCGAAATATCCCTAAACCGCTTTCCCCTGCCCGTTACCGACGGCATAAACCGAATAGCCGAGGCGCTTGCGATACTCGACGAAGGTTTTGAAAAGCTTGAGCCCTTAACGGACGGCGGCGACCTCGTCTTCGGCGGCGACGGCTTCAAGGTAAAAATATCCCCCGAAAGCAATCTGCCGCTTTATTTCGAAATAGAGACGGAAAGCGGAAACTACGAGATAACCGTCAAGGATTTCAGACTTACCGCGCCTTCGGAGACCGATGAGACCGAAGCGTGATAAAATCAGTAAAGGACGTATCGATTACTGCATGAAAAGCATACTCAAAAGAGCGTGGGCCGAGATATCGCTCGACGCGGTCGAAAACAATTTCAAAGAGATAAAAAAGCATATCGAAAAGACGTCCGAAAAAGGCGTCAAGATAATGGCGATGGTCAAGGCCGACGCATACGGTCACGGCGCGCCCTATATAGCCGCGGCTCTTCGCGACGCGGGCGCCGACTTCTTCGGGGTTTCGAGCATCGACGAGGCCGTCCAGCTCCGGAACGCCTCGATAGACACCCCCGTCATGATAACCGGTTACACCCCCGCCGAATTCATAAAGACCGCTATAGAAAACGACGTTTCGCTGACGGTATATAACCTCTATAACGCCGAAAAAATATCGGCCGTCGCCCGCAAGTGCGGCAAAAATGCCAAAGTCCATATAAAAATCGACACGGGCATGAACCGCCTCGGCTTCCTCGCGGAAACAGCCTCGGAATGCGAAAAGAGCATCGAGGATATATCGAAGGTCGCGGCGCTTGAAGGCCTTGAGATCGAAGGCACCTACACCCATTTTTCAGACGCCGACGGCGAGACCGAGGACTATACCCGTCTTCAGTTCTCCCGCTTCAACAAAATGCTCGGCATGATGGACGCGAGAGGCATACCCCACGGTCTTCGCCATTGTCTCAACAGCGCGGGGATAATCAGATTTTCCGAATACGCGCTCGATATGGTCCGCCCGGGACTGATTCTTTACGGCCTGCTCCCCTCGCGCGATATGAAAACAGATATCAAGCTCGTTCCCGTTATGGCATTGAAGGCCGCCGTCTCGCAGATAAAAGAGGTGACCGCGGGCGCCGAGATAAGCTACGGCCGCACCGCGAAGCTGCAAAAAGACAGCACCCTCGCCGTTTTGCCGATAGGCTACGCCGACGGCTTGCAACGTCGGCTTTCAGGTAATTACAGCGTCACCGTCGCGGGACGTAAGGCGCCCATCACGGGCAGAATATGCATGGATCAGACCATCGTCGACGTGACGGGCATCCCCGACGTCTGCGAGGGCGACGAGGCCGTCATATTCGGCGACGGAAGCTACGACAAGGCGCCCGAAATAGAGGCTCTCGCCGACGCGGCGGGTACCGTAAACTACGAGATATGCTGTATAATCGGAAAGCGGGTCCCGCGCCTTTATTTCAGAAACGACCGCCTCGTCGGGAGACTCAATTACATTTTGAATAAACCGTAAAGAAACAGAAAAACGCCCCGTCGTTTGACGGGGCGTTCTTATTTTGTTATTTTATCGTCACGCTTATGGTGTATTCGCCTTTGACGCCTACGCCGAGGTCGTCGGGTATGTCGAATCTGACGGGGACGGTCACGCGGCCCGTGACGGTCTGGTTCGAAACGTCGATAACTGGCTCTATCTCGGCGGCGGTTATTCTTTCAATGTCTTCCTGACGGCCGCGAAGGGTCACCGCTATGTTTTTGACGTTTGTCGTCACCCTGCGGTCGCCCGCGCCGATGATGTCTTCGGCGACTATCGGCACGGAGAAGGTCTGCGAAACGACGTCGTCGTAGCTGACGGTTACGGTGGCGGTAAGACCGCCGTCGACCGCCTTGACGCCGTTGGGAAGGGCGATGTTTATCTCTTCGGTGAAGCCCGAATCGGGCACCGTCGCGACGTCGAGCTTGCCGAGCTCGATTGTGTTGATGCGGGAGATTATATCCTCGTTGCCCGAAATGGTGATAACCGACGGCGTTATGGTTTTGTTTATAAACGTATCGTCGTTACCGCCGTAGCTGTTGTATATGCCGTAGGTCAGCGTGACGTCCTTGGTCTTGAAAATATTTGCCGTCACCATTATCTGCGGCACGTCGAAGCTGAGTAACGACGACGAAACGGTGCTGCCGGTGTTGTCGATCAGAGTATAGGGCAGGTTTTTGCTTATCGACGACGACTCGCCGTCGATACTGAAGAATACCGACGCCGACGAAAGCGAGGATACTATGCTTTCGGGGCCGGTGACAAGAAGCGAGGAGGGGTAGGGCTTTACCGACTCGAGTATGCAGTCGTCGGCGACGTTGCCCGTCGTCGAGACGTTTATGGCGATGCTCTTCGAGACCTTGTTGTCGATTTTGACGTTGACTTCGGAGACGCTCGTCCGTTCGAGCTTTAATGAGGGATTGTCGTATTCGACGATTATCGGCAAAACGTATGTGCCGGCGACGGTGACGCCCGAATAATCGACTCTCGCCGTAAGCTTGTCGCGGTTGAAGGAGTATATCTCCGAGCGGGAGCCTTTAAGCACCGCGTTGACGGTCACGTTTAATTCGTTCGCGAGAATAAGGCCGCCGTCCTGCGCCGACGCGTCGAAGGCGGTGGTGACGGGGATGCCCGTGTATTCTCTCTCGATGTCGGGCGACTCTGTCCCGACGACGATGAACCAGAAGACGAAGGCGGCGACGAAGGAGAGTATCTTCAGAACGCCGTTGTTATTCAGGAAGCCGGTGAAAAACGATTTTATCTTTTTCATTTTTTCTCCCTGCTCTTCCCGAAAAATTTCTTTTCTTTTTTATCGGCCGCGGGCAAGAGACACTGGGTGAGCTGTTCGGTAAGGGTCTCTTTGGTGAAGCCGCGCTTCAGAACGCCGTTTATGGCGACGGAAATCGCTCCCGTCTCCTCGGATACTATGACTATGACCGCGTCGGTCGTCTCGGAAAGACCGATGCCCGCGCGGTGACGGGTGCCGAGCTCGGACGCTATCTCTTTATTCTCGGAAAGCGGGAAAAGACATCCCGCGGCTATGATGCGGCTTTTGGAGACTACGACGCCGCCGTCGTGAAGCGGCGAATTCTTGAAGAATATGTTTTCGAGCATCAGCTGGGCGCAGTCGGCGTTAATATACGTTCCCGTATCCGTGATCTCGCGGAGGTGAATATCGCGCTCGAAGGCTATTAGGGCGCCCGTCTTGTTTGCCGAAAGATTGCAGGCGGCCTTAACAACGGCCTCGATTATTTCGGGCTTGTAATTATCGCCGCTGTAATCGCTTATGAGCATGCCCTTGACGCTTTTACGGCCGAACTGTTCGAGAAGACGGCGGATCTCGGGCTGGAAGAGTATGATAAGGGCCAGCGCGCCGAACTGGAGTGTGGACGAGAGGATAAAATCGAGCGTCGTGAGGCTGAAAAGCTTCGAGATGCCGACGACGAGAAGGATTATCAAAATGCCCTTAAGAAGCTGGGTCGACTTGGTGTTTTTGAAGAATTTCGCTATCTGGTAAAAGAGAAAAGAGACGATGAGAATATCGACGATATCGTGAATACGAATCGTCATAATGGTGCTGACTATGAAAGACCAAAAATTCTGCAGAGCTTCAGCCATCTTATTTCTCCGTTAATAATATCGCTTTGCAAATATTATAACATAGTTTTTAAGTAATTAACAAGTTTTTTTTCAAAAGATGTTGAAAAAATAAGACGGTTTTGTCTTGTGCGGCACCCCGTTTTTTGCTATAATAAAATCCCTCGCCGAAAATAATCGAAAGGAGAAGAGATATGGCGGCCATAGTTTTCGAAAAAACCGAAAATTCCTTTTTCCTCGTCCCGTCCGAACTGGTCGACAACTGTCTCGACTCCGCGGACGAACTTCAGTTAAAAGTGATACTCTATCTTTTGAGGAGCGGCGACAAGCTGCTCGCCGAGGAGGAGGTCGCCGCGCGGTTCGGAGTCGCCGTGCCCGACGTCCGCGCCGCCGTCGCCTTCTGGGTCAAAAAAGGCGTCCTCAAAAAGAAAAACGAGAGATACTCGATAAATATGTCGGGCAAAAAGGGACGTCCCGAGTATTCTTCGGAGGAAATAGCCTTAAAAGTTGGATCCGACAAAAAGCTTTCAAATCTGATACATAATGTGGAAGACCTTTACGGAAGGCCTCTTTCGCCGACAGAACTCGGCTCCCTTACGGCGCTTTACGAGTGGGACGGCATCTCGCCCGAGCTTATAATGCTGATAGTCACCTATTGTTTTGAAAACGGCAAAAAGGGCTTCAAATACATTGAAAAGACCGCCGCCGAGTGGTTTGAAAGCGGCATAGACACCGTTGAAAAAGCCGAGGCGAAGATAGGCGAAAAGGAAAGGCAGAAAAGCTCCGAATACGCCGTCGCGAAGATAATCGGCGCCGAGAACCGCGCCCTCACGGAAAACGAGAAAAAGTGTATAGCGCTTTGGACGGGCGAATACGGCTTCGACAAAAAGATGATCTCAAAAGCCTACGAAACCACCGTCGAGAAAACGGGAAAATACTCCATATCTTACATGAATACCGTCCTCAAAAGCTGGCACGACAGGGGAGTCACCGACGAAAAGGGCGTCGAGGCGACGAAAAAGGCCGCCGGGTCGTCCGCGAAAAAGAGAGTCGACACTTCGAAATACGTTGATTTCTCTTGGGAGATCTTAAAGAACGAGACGGAAAACAAAACGGAGAAATAAGATGTATAACAGCGAGGCCTACAAGGCCGTTTACGACCGTTTCGAAATGAGACGGATAAAAAAAGAAAAAGAAGCCGAGGAAAACCGCAAAAAGGCGGTCGCGGCCGTGCCTCAGATCGAGACAATCGACGCCAAGCTCGTCGCGCTCGCGACCGAGGCCGTCCGCAAATCGCTCGGGAACGAGCCTCAGTCGGTCAAAAAGCGCGCCGTCAGGGAGCTTAAAGAAAAGAGCGTCGAACTTCAGGCGCAGAAAATAGAGCTTTTGGTGACGGGCGGCTTTCCCGAGGACTTTCTCGACGAAAAATACTCCTGCCGCCGCTGCGGCGACAAGGGCTTCGTAAACGGCAAGATGTGCGACTGCTTCCGCAAGGAACTGAACCGCGAGTGCTATATGCGCACCAAACTCGCCTCGATAATCGAGGAGCAGAATTTCAAGAATTTCGATCTCGATTATTACGACGACGAGATGATCCCCGAATACGGCAGAAGCGCCAGGGAAAACATGAAACTGGTGCTCGAATACTGCAAGGAATACGCCAAAAACTTCTCGCTCTCGTCCCCCAATCTGCTTCTCACGGGTCAGCCCGGACTCGGCAAGACCTTCACCTCCTCGTCGATAGCCAAGGAGGTCATCGACCGCGGCTTTTACGTCCTTTACGACAGCTGGCAGACCATCCTCGCCCGTATGGAGAACGCCAAGTTCAAAAACAGCGGAGACGATGTTTCCGACATCCTCGGCTGCGAGCTTCTTATAATCGACGATCTCGGCGCCGAGTTCAAAACGCAGTTTTCCGAGTCGGCTCTCTATAACGTCATAAACACCCGCCTCGTCGCCAAAAAGCCGACGATTATAAGCACCAATCTGATGCCGGAAGAGCTGTCAGAGACCTATCACGAGCGAATCTGCTCGCGAGTTTTAGGCGAATACACGACAATAGTTTTCCTCGGCACCGACATAAGACTTCAGAAGCTGCAAAGAGCCTCGGGCCGCAAAAAGAAAAAGGCGGCCGAGCGTCAGCAGACGAGATAAAAAATGAGCTTGAAAGACGTTTACGAAAACTATAAAAAAGCCGATTACGCGCTTTTTTCCATGCCCGGTCATAAAAACCGGGCAGCTTTCGTTTTGCCGAAAGAGCCGTTAAACGCCGACTACACCGAGCTTTCGGTGACCGACGACCTCTACGCCTCCGACGGCGCGATATCCCGCCTCGAAGACGGCGCGGCGGAGTTGTTTGAAAGCGGCTACTCGTGCCTTTCCGCAGGCGGCGCCTCGCTTTGCGTCATGGCGGCCGTCGGACTAATGAGAAACATAAGTAAAAAACTGCTTCTTTCCCGCTTTTGTCACTCGTCCGTCATAAACGGCATGAGTATTTTCGGCGTCGAGCCGCGATTTATAAGTCAGCGCAGAGGGGAAACGGGTTACGATCCCGTCACGCCCGCCGACGTAGAAAAAGCGCTTGCCGCCGACCCGGAAATAAAGGCGGTATTCTTAACCTCGCCCGATTATTACGGCGGGGAAAGCGACGTGACTGCGATAGCCGAAATCTGCCGCGAACGCGGCGCGGTTCTTACAGTCGATAACGCCCACGGCACCCACTGCATACTCACGGGCGGTTATCCCTTTGACGCCGATATAGTCTGCGATTCGCTCCATAAGACCCTCCCCGCGCTTACGGGCTCGGCCGTCCTGAACGTATCGAAACGCGACGTCCTTCTTTTTCAGAAAGAGAAGGCAAAAAGCATAATGAGCCGCCTTTCGACCACCAGCCCCTCCTACCTTCTCCTCTATTCCGCCGAGCGCGCGCTCGAATGGATGAAGGGCGAGGGCAGAGAGGCCTATATCAAGACCGTCCTACGCGTGAAAACGCTTAAAGACGATATAAAGCGGCTCGGCTTTACAGTCTCCGAGACGGCCTCGGACGGACGTTTGGTGATCTCGGCGCTTGAAAAAGGCCTTTCGGGAAAAGAACTTTCCGACGCGCTTTTACGTGACGGCGTCGTCTGCGAAATGGCCGACGAAAACGCCGCCGTGCTGATAATCACGCCCTTCAATACCGAGCGCGATTTCGAAAGACTGCTTTCTTCTTTGCAAAAAATCGATGCGAAAGCGCCGGTCGCTCCCGTTACGGGAATTATTCATATACCCGAAAGGGTTTCGTCGCTTTCGTTCCCCGAGGGAAACAAGACCGAAACCGTTTCGGTCGCCTCGGCGGCGGGAAAAATCGCCGCCGAAAACGTATATATTTACCCGCCCTCGCGTCCCGTCGTCCTTACGGGCGAGCGGATAGACGAAGAAACCGTAAATACGCTTTTTGCGGCGGGCAAAAAAAATATAACGGTTTTCGCGCAGTAAAGTTGAAAAAACGCCAAGAATATAGTATAATATAATGTAAATTTAATTTTGAAAGGGCAGAAAAATGAAACTTGTGCTTGCCATAGTCAATAACGACGACAGCAACCGCGTCCAGAAGGCTCTCGCGAGCGAGGGCTTCGTGGCGACCAAACTCGCCACGACGGGCGGCTTTCTCATGTCGGGCAACACCACCTTTATCATAGGCACGACCGACGAGAGGATCAAACCGCTTATCGACATTCTGAAGTCCCACTCCAAGCGCCGTCTTGAAAAACTGGAGACGGTCAACGTCTCCGACGGTATGTTCGTCCCGCCCACCTCGACCGAGGTCATGGTCGGCGGCGCGACCGTCTTCGTATTGAATATCGAAAGGTTTGAAAAGATTTGACTTCGGGCTTTAGGGGCATCGTCGGAAACGAAAACGGCGCAAAGCTTCTTTCGCGTCTTGCCGAAAGAGGCGGTATCGGTAACGCCTTTTTGTTCTGCGGCCCCGCGGGGTCGGGGAAGCATTTGCTCGCGTCCCGCTTCATAGCGGCGACCATGTGCCGCGACCGCGGCTGCGGACGGTGCCGCACCTGCGAGCTTATCGAAAAGGGCATCCACCCCGACGTCCTTCGCGTCGGTCCCGCCGAGGGCAAAAAGAGCATCGGCGTCGAGGAGATAAGAGAGCTCAAGAAAGAGGCCTATAAAACGCCCGTCGAGGCCGACCTCAGGTTCATACTGATAGACGAGGCCGACAAAATGACCGTTCAGGCGCAAAACGCCCTGCTTTTAATCCTCGAGGAGCCGCCCGAGACCACCGTTTTCGTCCTTTTTGCCGAAACCAGAGAGGCGCTTTTGCCGACCGTTCTTTCAAGGACGGCCACCGTCGCCACCGAGCGCGTCTCGCCAGCCGAAATAAAGAAATATCTTATCGGAAAAGGCGAGGACGAGGCCGCGGCCTCACGCGCCGCGAGGCTCTCCGAAGGGAACATCGGCCGCGCCGAAAACGACGCTTTCGACGGCTACGCCGCCGTCTCCGATATGCTCAGAAGCTTCGCGTTAAAAAGGCCGTTCGCGGCTTACGAGCGCTTTTTCTCCCGTAAATTTACAAATCGCGAAGAGCTTTCAGAGGCCGCCGAAAAGCTTTACGGCGCCGCGAGAGACCTCATAGTCTATAAAAACACGGGCAATATCGAAGACGCCGGATACTACGGCGACGACGACGTCATTAAGAAGGCCGCGCCCTTGCTTTCCGAGGAGGGCCTTTTCAAACTTGCCGAACTTGCCGCCGAGACGGCCGAGGCGGCCGACAAAAACTGCAACGTCTCGCTTCTTGCGATGAATCTATTTATAAAAGGCTGGGAATGTTTCAATGATTGAAGTTATAGGAGTTTCCTTCAAAAAGACCGGCAAGGTCTATTATTTCGACCCGGGCAGGCGCGTTATCGAAAAGGGACAGAACGTCATAGTCGAAACGGCGCGCGGCCAGGAGTTCGGCTACGTCGCCCAGGGCAACAAAAAGGTGGACGAAAAGTCGATAGTCGCCCCGCTCAAGCAGGTCGTCAGGGTTGCCACCGAGAAGGATAAGGAAATCGACGCCGAAAACCGCCGCCGCGAAAAAGAGGCGTTTGCCGTCTGTGAGCAGAAGATCGCCGCCCACGGACTTGAAATGCGGCTCGTCGAGGTCGAATACACCTTCGACGGCAGTAAGATACTCTTTTATTTCACCGCCGACGGGCGCGTCGATTTCCGTGAGCTCGTAAAGGATCTCGCCACCACCTTCAGAACGCGCATCGAGCTTCGGCAGATCGGCGTGAGAGACGAGAGCAAAATGTTAGGGGGACTCGGCATTTGCGGCGAGCCCTACTGCTGCTCGCGTTTTCTCAACGACTTTCAGCCCGTCTCGATAAAAATGGCAAAAGAGCAGGGACTTTCACTTAACCCGACCAAGATATCGGGCGCCTGCGGACGCCTTATGTGCTGTCTCAAATACGAGCAGGAGGCCTATGAGGAGCTTATAAAGAAGTCGCCCCGCGTCGGCGCCGTTGTCAAGACTCCCGACGGCGAAGGCGTCGTCACCGACCTCGCGCTTCTGAAGGGACGCCTGAAGGTGCGCTTAAAGAGCGAAACGCCCGACGCCGCTTCGCGCGATTACGCCCTTTCCGACGTCACCGTGATAAGAGACGGCGGCCGCAGGCAGGACGCCGCGGAAGAGAAGAGCGAAGAACTGAAAGAACTGGAAGACTGAA
>JAEEIO010000176.1 GCA_016281405.1 Clostridiales bacterium
GCGTAGCGCTAAAATAATCAGCAATAATTATCATATATGTTCTTGGTGGTTAAGGCAATATAATAGATTCTCAAATCAAGCGCATTACGCTCATGCATCTTCTGATATGTATACACATTTAGCTTATATGATTACAGTTGATTATATTGATGTGAATTATAAACTTGGTGTTCGTCCTGTAATATGGATAAGTATAGATTAAAAACTATTATTGTACTATTCTAATTCAAGTAATTAAAAACGCGATGCATAGATTCTCTTTGCATCGCGTTTTTTCTTCTAATTATTCTAATTATAAACCGCGGATAATTCTTTCCATTTCGGG
Source organism: Clostridiales bacterium (assembly GCA_016281405.1). GTDB lineage: Bacteria > Bacillota > Clostridia > Oscillospirales > RGIG5299 > RGIG5299. The sequence goes on from JAEEIO010000176.1 coordinate 326, forward strand.
AAGCTTGCTCTTTATATCCTTTGCGAGCGCCAACTGGGAAAGCGCCCTCACCATATTGTGATTGCCGTAGTTTTTGGCGAAATATCTGTCGCCGTTTATGTAGTCGGTCATAAAGCGGGCCGAAAGCTCCGCGGCGAGGACGAAGACGCCGACGGCGAGGCTTTCACGCTCCTCTTTTTCGAGGAAGTCGCCCGCCTTTGCGATATAACCCTTTGCGAAGGCCTTGAACTTGTCGACGTCGAGCGCGACGGCGGCGTAGTCGGGATCGTCCTCCTCTCTGTTGTTGCAGGCGGAACGGACGGCGTCGCCGAAGTCGTGGGCGACGGGTCCGGGCATTACGGTATCGAGGTCTATGACGGCGAGCGCTTCGCCGCTCTTTTCGTCGAAAAGGACGTTGTTGCACTTCGCGTCGTTATGGGTGACGCGGATGGGCAGCGAGGCGCGGCAGATCGAGGTCGCAAGCTCCGCTTCTTCTCTGTAGGCGGCGCACTCGCTTTTTATTTCGGCGGCGCGGCCGTAGGGGTCTTTTTCAAGCGCCTCGAAAAGGGCGTCGAGCCGCTTCGCGGTGTTGTGAAAGTCGGGGATGGTCTCGTAAAGAGTCGACGAGTCGAAATCGGAAAGCAAACGGTGAAAGTTTCCGAAGGCTCCGCCGATGCTCTCTAACAGTTTTGGCGTGTCGGGGAGTTCGTAGGTGACCGAGCCGTCTATAAAACGGTAGCAGCGGAAATACTCGCCGTTGTCTATAAAGCAGCAGCTTCCGTCCGACGACGACATGAACTCGAGGACGAGCCTTTCGGGCGAGACGCCCGCGCTTATATATCTGTTTCTTATGTGCTCTGTGACCCTGCCGACGTTTTCCATAAGCCTGACGGGGTCGCTGAAAACGTAGTGGTTTATACGCTGGACGACGTAGACGGTCTCGCGGCCGTTATCGTCGACTATAAGCCTGTAAGTCCCGTTTATATGGCCGTTGCCTATCTGCTTTAGCGAAACGATATCGCCCTTTACGCCGAAATATGAGCAAAGTTTTGAAGCGTTCATCCGACATTTACCTTTTTTATATATATGTAAGTATTTTATCACATAAAAGACGTCAAGACAAGTATTAAAATAAAAAAACGCCGCTTGACGAAGGAAATCAAAAACAATATAATTATTATAAGGAGTGTGAGACCATTGAAACTCATTTTTTCCGGCGCCGCGAGAGAAGTGACCGGCAGCTGCCACTTCGTCGAAGCCGCCGGACGTAAAATAATGCTCGACTGCGGCATGGAACAGGGCCCCGACGAATACGAGAACCAGCGTATCGACGCGCTCCCGTTTGAAATCGACTGCCTTCTTTTAAGCCACGCGCACATCGACCATTCGGGAAATATCCCCCTGCTCGTCAAGCAGGGGTTCAAGGGTAATATTTACGCCACACGCGCGACTGCAAAGCTCTGCTCGATAATGCTCCGTGACAGCGCGCATATCCAGCTCTCCGAAGCCGAGTGGAAGAACCGCAAGGCGCGCCGCGCCGACGGCTCTTCGGTCTTGCCGCTTTACGACCTTAACGACGTCGAGGCGGCGCTGAAGCTCTTCAAAACCGTCGAATACGGCGAGATCTTCAAGATAGCCGACGGCGTTGAGGCGAGATACACCGACGCGGGGCATTTGCTCGGCTCGGCCGTCATCGAGCTTTTCCTCACCGAAAACGGCGAGAGCCGCAAACTCGTCTATACGGGCGACCTCGGCAATATCTCGCAGCCTCTCATAAACGACCCCGGCACCGTCGACGAGGCCGATTATCTCATAATCGAATCGACCTACGCCACGCGAAAGCACGACATACCCAAAGACAGCGTCGCCGAGCTTGCCGCCGTCATACAGAGGACCTTCGACAGGGGCGGCAACGTGATAATCCCGTCGTTTGCCGTAGGCAGAACGCAGGAAACGCTCTATTACATAAGAAAGATAAAAGAGGAAGGGCTCGTGAAAAATCACGGCGACTTCCCCGTTTACGTAGACAGTCCGCTCGCCGTCGAGGCGACGGGAATATACGGCCCCGACTGCGCCGATTTTTACGACGGCGAGGCCGCCGCGCTCGTCGCGAAGGGCGTAAACCCCATCGGTTTTTCAAATCTTCGGACGTCGGTGACAAGCTCCGACTCCAAGCTTATAAACGCCGACTGCGAGCCGAAAGTCATCATTTCTGCAAGCGGCATGTGCGAGGCGGGCCGCATAAGGCACCACCTCAAGCATAATCTCTGGCGAAGCGAGTGCGCCGTGCTTTTCGTCGGCTATCAGGCCGAGGGGACGCTCGGGAGGGCCCTGATCGACGGCGCGACCAAGGTCAAGCTTTTCGGCGAGGAGATCGCCGTCCGAGCCGAAATCGCCGTTATGCCCGGCACATCGTCGCACGCCGACGTCGACGGCCTTCTCAACTTCGTAGGCGCCTTCAAAAAAAGGCCTAAACGGATCTTTACCGTCCACGGCGACGAGGAGTCCTGCGTCGCCCTCTCCGATCTGCTCAAAGCGAGAGGCTTCGACGCCGCCGCCCCCTTCTCGGGCGAGGAAGA
>JAEEIO010000177.1 GCA_016281405.1 Clostridiales bacterium
CGCGAGGAAAAAGACGAGAAGGACTATCGGTATATAGAGCACTTTGCTCTCGCGCGACCAGTTGGCGTAAGACCTCACTTTTCTCTCAAAGCGGACGTAGAGATAGATATTAAAAGCCATGAGCGCGCTTCCGACGTAGACCATTATATAAGAGACGACGTCCATTTAATCACCCGTTCGATCCCGATTTTCACAAAATATAAATATATTATACATTATATGGGCGGCATAATCAAGTATTTTGCGCCGTTAAAGCAGGTCGGAAAGCTTGCGGGAATAGAAAAAGTCGCGGGTGAGTTTTCCGTATTCCTCCCAGAGCGGGAGGGTTTTGCACTTTTTCGCCCGAGGGCATTTTTCGGCGTCCGCCGCAAGGCAGGCGACGGCGACGAAGGGGCCTTCCGTGGCCTCGAGTATCTCGCCGACCGAATAGTCGGGGGCCTCGCGGCAAAGCTTATATCCCCCGCCCTTGCCGCACGAACCCTTGACGAACTTGGCCTTGACGAGGTCTTTTATTATTATCTCGAGGTATTTTTTCGATATTTCCTGCCGCTCGGCGATGTCCTTGAGCGGTATGAAGCCGCCCTGCCGCTCGGCGAGGTCTATCATTACGCGAAGCGCGTATCTGCCCTTTGTTGAAATCATTTTTTCATCTCCCGGTTGTTTTTGCCTATTATACCATAGGTAAATAGGCAAATCAAGCGGCCCGGAAAAAATATTTTATTTACCTATTGACACAGTAGGTGAATAGTGTTATAATAACCTCACCGAACGGAGTTTTCCCTTGTTGTAACGGTATTTTTTGTGGTATAATAATTAAAAACCAAAGGACACGACCGACATGAAGATCTACGCCGACAACGCGGCGACTACGAAAATGAGCAAAACGGCGATAGACGCCATGATGCCCTATATAGAAGAGCTTTACGGAAATCCCTCGAGCCTCTATTCCTTCGGACAGAGGGCGAAAGAGGCCGTCGAGAGGGCCCGCGAGGACGTGGCGCGATGTATCGGCGCCGAACCGAGAGAGATAATATTCACGTCGGGCGGGTCGGAAGCGGACAATCAGGCTTTGCTTTCGGCCGCCGCGATCGGCAAAAGGAAGGGTAAAACCCATATAATCTCCGACGCCATAGAGCACCACGCTGTGCTCCACACCCTTAAAAAGCTTGAAAAAGAGGGGTTTGTAGTCACCCTCCTTCCCGTTTCGGAAAGCGGGATAGTAAACGTCCGGGACGTCGAAAAGGCGATAAGGGACGACACTTGTCTCGTCACTGTAATGACCGCGAACAACGAGATCGGGACGCTTCAGCCGATAAGGGAGATCGGGGCTCTTTGCCGTGAAAAAGGCGTGCTTTTCCACACCGACGCGGTGCAGGCCGTAGGGCATATACCCGTCGACGTCGTAAAAGACAATATAGATATGCTCTCGGCTTCGGCTCACAAGTTCCACGGCCCCAAGGGAACGGGTTTTCTCTACGCCAAAAAAGGCGTGGCGCTCTCAAATCTAATAGAGGGCGGCGCCCAGGAGCGCGGCAGGCGCGCGGGGACCGAAAACGTGGCGGGCATAGTCGCCATGAGCGCGGCTCTTTCCGAGTCTGTGGAAAATATGGGCGAGACCGCGAAAAGGCTTTCGGTCTTGCGTGACAAGCTCATAAAAGGTCTTTCCGAGATATCGCACTCGGCCTTGAACGGCGACGCGCGAATGCGGCTCCCCTCGAACGTAAACTTTTGCTTCGAGGGCATCGAGGGCGAATCGCTTTTACTCCTCCTTGACGACATGGGCATCGCCGCCTCGTCGGGCTCGGCCTGCACGTCGGGCTCGCTTGACCCCAGCCACGTTCTACTCGCCATAGGCAGAGTCCACGACGTGGCGCACGGCTCCTTACGTCTCACCATCGGCGACGACGCGACGGAAGAGGAGATCGATTATATCATAGCGGCCGTAAAAGAGGTCGTTAAAAAGCTTCGCGGCTTCTCGCCCGTCTGGCGCGATCTCGAATCGGGCAAGACGAAACACATTCTCTGAGGTGAACTAAAATGGCGTTATACAGTGATAAAGTCATGGATCATTTCCGCAATCCGCGAAACGTGGGCGTTATAGAGGACGCCGACGGCGTGGGCGAGGTCGGCAACGCGAAATGCGGCGACATAATGAAAATGTATCTTAAAATCGACGACGATATAATAAGCGACGTGAAATTCGAGACCTTCGGCTGCGCGAGCGCCGTCGCCTCAAGCTCGATGGCGACGGAGCTTATCAAAGGCCAGCCCGTTTCGGAGGCCATGAAGCTTACGAACAAGGCGGTCGCCGAGGCGCTCGACGGTCTTCCCGACTACAAGATGCACTGTTCGGTTCTTGCCGAGGAGGCCATAAGAAACGCGCTTGACGACTATTACAAAAAACATCCCGAAAAAAGAAAGGAATAAAAAAATGTCATATAAATTCGAGACCTTACAGCTCCACGTAGGTCAGGAGCAGGCCGACCCCGCGACAGACTCGCGGGCCGTGCCGATTTATCAGACCACAAGCTACGTCTTTCATAACTCCGAGCACGCGGCCGACCGTTTCGGCCTCCGCGACGCGGGCAATATTTACGGAAGGCTCACGAACACAACGCAGGACGTTTTAGAGAGGCGTATAGCCGCTCTCGAGGGCGGCGTCGCCGCGCTTGCTCTCTCCTCGGGAGCGGCGGCCATAACCTACGCCATAGAGGCGCTCGCGAAGGCGGGCGAACACATAGTCGCCCAGAAGACCATTTACGGCGGCAGTTATAACCTTTTGGCCCACACCCTGCCGCAATACGGCATTGAAACGACCTTCGTCGACATTCACGACCTCGACGCCGTGAAGGCGGCAATTAAACCGAACACCAAGGCGATCTTCACCGAGACGCTCGGAAATCCGAACAGCGACATTCCCGACATAGACGCGCTTTCGGAGCTGGCGCACAAAAACGGTATCCCGCTCGTCATTGACAACACCTTCGGCACGCCCTATCTCATAAGGCCCATAGAGCACGGCGCCGATATCGTCGTCCACTCTGCGACAAAGTTTTTGGGCGGCCACGGCACGACGCTCGGCGGCGTGATAGTCGACTCGGGCAATTTCAACTGGACTGCCGAAAAATACCCGAGCATTGCGGCGCCGAACCCCAGCTATCACGGCGTATCCTTTACCGCCGCGGCGGGCAAGGCTGCCTTCGTCACCTACATCCGCGCGATACTGCTTCGCGACACCGGCGCGGCGATCTCGCCCTTCAACGCTTTCTTGCTTCTACAGGGCGTCGAGACCCTTTCGCTCCGCGTTGAGCGTCACGCCGAGAACACCGAGAAAGTCGTAAAATTTCTCGCGGCGCATCCGCTCGTCGAAAAAGTCAACCATCCGTCCTTACAGGGTCACCCGCAACATAGTCTTTATAAGAAATACTTCCCGCGCGGCGGCGGCTCGATTTTCACCTTCGACGTAAAGGGCGGCAGGAAAGAGGCCTGGAAATTCATCGACGCGCTCGAGATATTCTCGCTCCTTGCCAACGTCGCCGACGTCAAGAGCCTCGTCATACACCCCGCGACGACAACCCACTCCCAGCTCTCGAAGGAAGAGTTAGAGGAACAGGGCATTCACGAAAACACCATCCGCCTGTCGATAGGCACCGAACACATAGACGATATAATCGCAGACCTTGAAAAAGGCTTCGCGGCAATAAGAAAGTGAGGAAATATCATGTCAAACATCTACAAAGGCACTTTGGGTCTTATAGGAAACACCCCGCTCGTTGAGATAACCAACGTCGAAAAGGACGAAAAATTAGGCGCCGCCCTTTTAGTCAAGCTCGAATACTTCAATCCCGCAGGCTCCGTCAAGGACAGAATAGCCAAGGCGATGATAGAGGACGCCGAAAAGAAGGGTCTTCTTAAGGAGGGCTCGGTCATAATAGAGCCGACGTCGGGAAACACGGGCATAGGGCTTGCCTCCATAGCCGCGGCCAAGGGATACCGCTGCATACTCACCATGCCCGAGACGATGAGCGTCGAGAGAAGAAACATACTTAAGGCCTACGGCGCCGAGATAGTCCTCACGGAGGGCGTCAAGGGCATGAAGGGAGCCATCGAGAAGGCCGAGGAGCTCGCGAAGGAGATAAAGGGCGGATTTATACCCGGGCAGTTTACAAACCCCGCCAACCCCGCCATGCACAAGGCTACTACGGGTCCCGAGATATGGAACGACACCGACGGCAAGGTCGATATCTTCGTCGCGGGCGTCGGCACCGGCGGCACGCTGACGGGCGTCGGCGAGTTTCTGAAGAGCAAAAACCCGAAGGTGAAGATCGTCGCCGTCGAGCCCGACTCCTCCCCCGTCCTCTCCGAAGGAAAGAGCGGCCCGCATAAGATACAGGGCATAGGCGCGGGCTTCGTGCCTGACGTCCTCAACACTAAGATCTACGACGAGATAATCCGCGTAGTGAACGAGGACGCCTTCGCCGCCGCAAAGCTCTTGGCGAGACGCGAGGGCATTTCGGTCGGCATCTCGTCGGGCGCGGCGCTTTTCGCGGCCCTTACGCTTGCCAAAAAGCCCGAAAACAAGGGTAAGACGATAGTCGCCCTTTTACCCGACAGCGGCGACAGATACTATTCCACCCCGCTTTTCACCGAATAAAAAAACCGTTAAAACGGATATCTCCGAAAGGAGATATCCGTTTTTGCTTTTTTACGGTTTTTCGCTTGACAATGGCCTTATTATTTGCAATAATAGGGGCGTAAACTGTTTTTTCGGAGGGACGTTATTATGAACGAAAAGGCGAAGCTTTTTTACGACATAGGCGAACCGATGGCGGCGGGGCTTTTCGAGGACGAAAAGGCCTCCGATTTCGAGCGCTTTTCAAGAGCGCTCAGACGGTTCTGGGAATACACCGTCCCCGCGGAATACGACGGCGGGCCGCTCTATCCCTGCGGCGTAAGGATCACCAACGCGATGGGCGCTTTTTCGCACCATTCAATTTCGCTTATCTGCGACTATAATTACGTCTCGTCCAAGAGCGCCGAGGCGGGCGAGATATTGAAGACCTACCCGACGCCGTTTATAGGCGAATACGTCGAGGGTCACGGCGGCGGCGGTTATACCCACTCGATACCGCATTACGAGCGTGTTCTGAAAGAAGGCTTCGACGGCTACGCCGAGCGCATTAAAAAGATGAAGGACGCCTCGCTTCGAAACGGTCTTCTCGACCTTCTCGAGGGCGTAAAGGCTTATCACAAGAGAATACTCGATACGGTTATCGAGAAAAAGGGCGAGGAGCGGCTTATCGAGGCGCTTCGGCAGGTGCCTTTTAAGCCCGCGAGAAATTATTACGAAGCAATAGTATGCTGGAACTTCATTTTCTATATTGACGTCTGCGACAACCCCGGTCTTTTGGACAGAGGTCTTTACCCCTATTATAAGGGCGAGGACATGACCGACGTGCTTCGGGCGTTTTTCACAAACGTCGAGATAAACGACGGCTGGACGGCGGCTTTGGGCCCCGATTACAACCCCGTGACCGTTCAGTGTCTGAAGGCGATAAAGGGCATAAGGAAGCCGAACCTCGAGTTTCGCGTCACCGACGCGGTCACAGACGAGATGTGGGAGCTTGCAACCGAGTCGCTCGTGACGGGGTGCGGTCAACCCGCCTTCTATAACGAGGCGGGCATTCAGAAAATGCTTACGGCCGTAATGCCCTACGAGTCGAAGAACGATATTTTCCGCTTCTGCGGCGGCGGGTGCACCGAGACGATGTTCGCGGGCATTTCGAATATCGGGTCGCTTGACGGCGGCGTGAATATCGCCTACGTCCTCGCCGAATATATGCGCGCCGAGGGCGAGGGCAAGACGTCCTTCAAAGAGTTTTACGAGGGCTACCTTGAAAAGGCGCGCGAGGCGTCGGAGACGGTCATGAAGACCATCGACGATTACCGCCGCTACCGCGCGAAGACCTATCCTCATCCTATGAGGACGCTCCTCATCGACGACTGCATCGAGAAAGAGGTCGAGTATAATGCGGGCGGCGCGAGGATAAACGGAAGCGTTTTCAATATAGCGGGCATGATAAACTGTATAGACTCGATGCTTGCAATAAAGAAGCTCGTTTTCGAGGACAGATACTGCACTCTTAAAGAGATGAACGCCATGCTCGACGCGGGCGACGCGGCCTTTTACGCAAAGCTCAAAGGCTGTCCGCATTTCGGACAGCCCGACGACGACGTCAACAGTTTCGCCCACGAGTTTTCGGATAAAATACTCTCGGTGTTTTACGGGAGAAGGCTTTTCGCAAACGGATACTTCCTCCCCGCGAGCATCCAGTTCAACACCTACGTCTTTACGGGAAGCGTCGTCAAGGCGACGCCCGACGGCAGAAAGGCCTTCGAGCCGCTTTGCGACTGCATAGCGCCTCTTAACAGCCGACAGACGGGCGGCCCGAGCGCCGTTATGGAGTCGGCGTCCCATATTTGCCAGCAAAAATTCACGGGTATACCCGTGCTGAATCTGCGTCTTTCTAAAAAGACAAAACCCGAGACCTTAAAAGCGCTCGTAAAGGGCTATTTCGAGCTCGGCGGACTGCAGGTGCAGATATCCTGTATGTCGCAGGAGGAGCTTAAAGACGCCCTCGTCCGCCCCGAGTGCCACGAGGATCTCGTGGTGAGGATAGGCGGCTATTCGGAATATTTCAACCGTCTTTCATCGAGAGAGTTAAAGGAAGACGTCATCAAACGAAACGAGTATTAAATTGTTGATGGTTTTAACAAAGCAAAAGGCATAATATATGAGGTTAAATACGGTTGTGCGTCTTTGTCGAGTTTTATTCAGTCTGAAATAACACGGGACGTATGGTTGAGAGAGAATAATTCACTAGTAAAAATATTGAATGGCACTTCTATAAAAGCATTGCTACCGGTTTAGGAGGTCCGTCCGAACCATTGTTAAAAGCACTTTATGAAGCAGGAATAAAAGTGGTGTTTCATTGATGAAAAGTAACTATTATAGATTTATAAAAGACATAAAATACGATTTACTGGTGTCGCCATTCGGATATGATTATTACAATATGACGAAAAAACAAGCGGCAATGAATTTTGAATGGTTTCTTGCAGTGATTCCGCAACGAATGGAATACTTCAGAAATCGTTGTGCGGCAGATTTGCATATCCCCGTTGATTTACTCGACTTTTCGCCACAATCATTGAAACTTGTTTGGCGGTGGTTTTTGCAAACAGCCCGAATGGAAAAAACACCGAAAGATACTCTTGAAAAAATGGAAGAAGGAGCAAAAGTATTTGGCGATTCTTTTATAAATAAAATGCAGTTTACCGTTGTCACACAATTCATTATGAAAGATATTGCAATGTATGTAGGACAATCGTTTGTATCGAATTATTCCCGACTACACTGGTCTTATTACACAAAACCGAAAAATGAAATAAGCGCAAAACAACCTATTATCGCAGGGTTTTATATTAAAGATAGTTTAGCAGAAGGAGATATGACAGTTAATCCTCTATTTATTGTTGAAGGTGCAGCCACCAATTTTTACTCACAATCACAGTCAGAAACGGATATTTATGATGATTTTATGAGATATTTGCGCTGGATTCCAAAACAGTAAAAGAACTATGTAATTCTTTTTGGACTGGTATTGAATTGCACAAGAGGATAAAAAGTGATATCGTATGCATTAGATAAAGAAAATCTACTGCGCTGAATAATTGACACCGAGTTACCGCGAAAACACCCTCACGTGGGAAGGCAGACGGCTCACGGGCTTCGGAAGCTATCATTACACTTATGATTCCGAAGGCATGCGCACCCGCATGTGGGGCGCCGC
>JAEEIO010000178.1 GCA_016281405.1 Clostridiales bacterium
ATTTTGAGCTCGTCGTCGTTATCTATGGCTCTTATTTCGTCCTTTGTAGCCTCGTCGACGGCGTCGGACGAAAGCCATTTGTCGCGGTTGCGGAGATAGCGGGGGCTTTCCATATCCCTTATCTCTTTTAAGGCCTTTGCGAGCTGGTCGGGGCAGGACGTCCCCTTATAGCCGCACTGTATGCCGTCGAGACGGTCGACGACCTCGTCGATCTCCATGCCCTCGACGAGCGAGGAGATGCCGAGGGTGTTGCCCATACAGCCGCCTTTCATTACGACCTTTTTGATTTTGCCGTTTTCGGTTTCAATTTCCATTTCGCGGGTGCAGACGCCTCTCGGCTTGTAAGAGTATTTCATAATTCCACCTACTTATGATATTTTCCGCCTTTGGCTATCGAAAAGGCGCGGTATATTTGTTCTAAAAGCATCACTCTCGCGAGCTGATGCGGGAAGGTCATTTTCGACATCGAAAGCTTGAAGTCGGCCTTGCTTTTGACCTCGTCCGAAAGGCCGTGGGAGGAGCCTATTACGAATATCTGCTCCGAAAGTCCTTTAGCGGCGCTTTTTTCGAGTCTTTCGGAGAGTTCCTCGGAGGAAAGCTCCCTTCCCTCTATGCAAAGCGCGGTGAAGGGGCGGCCGTCTATGGCCTTGAGTATCGCCTTTCCCTCGTCCGAGAGGGCGGCGGATATCTCTTTTTCGGAGGGATTTTCGGGGATAAAAGCCTCTTTGAGTTCAATAATCTCGGGCTTACAGTAGGCGCCGAGGCGTTTTATATATTCGTCGGCGGCGTCGCGGAGATACTTTTCTTTCAGTTTGCCGACGGCAATGATCTTAACGGTTTGCATTTTGCCCTCCCGTTATATTATTATGCGGGGCGACGGCGTATACCTCGGCGCGGCCGAGAGAAAGACGTCGCATTTCGCGTCGTCGGGGTCGCGCGTGACGGCGGCGCCTTTTTTAAGCAGCGCCCCCTCCGACTCGGCGACGGCCTTTTCGGGGGTATTGTTCTCCTTCGAGAGGTGGGCAAGCAGTATTTTTTTGGTTTTTCGCGCCGCCAAAACCGTGACGGCCTCGGCGCAGTCGTTATTCGCGAGATGCCCGAAATCGGACATTATCCGTCGTTTCAGATACTCGGGGTAACGCCCCGTGAGGAGCATTTTTTTGTCGTAATTCGACTCTAAAAGTATGGCGTCGGCGTCCTTTGCCGCGGCGGCGAATTCGCCCGACAGGTTTCCCATGTCGGTCGCGGCGACGAGCCGCTTGCCCTCGGCCTCGACGACGTAGCCCGAACAGCTTACCGAGTCGTGCGGGAGCGGAAAGGGGGTGACCCGAAGGCCGCCTTTTTTCGCGGTCTGGTAGTTTTCAAGCTCGTAAAGGCAATCGGAAGGCATAATTCTTGCCTTATCCCTAATCTCGGCGGCCGTCGCGCCGTTTGCGAAGACGGGCAGGCGGTAGCGTTTGACGAGGACGTCAAGCGCCGAGATATGGTCGGAGTGCTCGTGGGTTATGAAGACGGCCGAAATATCTCTTATCGAGAGAGAGGCGGTCGAGAGGGCGTCGAGTATCGCCTTGCAGTTTCGCCCCGCGTCTATAAGTATGTAGGTGCCGTCGCACCCGACGAGCAGGCAGTTTCCCTCGCTGCCGCTGAAAAGAGTCCGGAAGAAAAACATTTTTTACCTCAAAGCGCGATTTCGGGTTCGTTGACGCTTTCTTTTCTTATGTCGGCGCCTATTGAACGGAGTTTTCCGACTATGTCCTCATAGCCGCGTTCGACGTGGATGATGTTGTCTATCTCGGTCGCGCCGCTCGCCGCGAGCGCGGCAAGTATCATTGCGGCTCCCGCGCGTAAGTCGCAGGCCGTAACCGACGCGCCCGAAAGCTTCGGAACGCCGTTTATCGTTGCGACGCGTCCCTCGACTTTTATGTCGGCGCCCATTTTTATAAGCTCGTCGACGTAGCGGAAGCGGTTGTCCCACACGCTTTCGGTGACGATGCTCGTCCCCGACGCGAGCGAGAGCATGGCGGTTATCTGCGGCTGAAGGTCGGTCGGGAAGCCCGGGTAATATATGGCGGTGACGTTAAGCTTGTTTATGGGTCTTTTTCCTATGACGCGGATCGATTCGCCGTCCTCGGTCACCTCGGCGCCCGCCTCGATGAGTTTGGCGGTCAGGGAGTCCATGTGCTTGGGGATAAGGCCGCTTACGGTGACGTCGCCCTCGGTCATGGCGGCGGCTATCATAAACGTCCCCGCCTCTATCTGGTCGGGTATTATCGAGTAGGTGACGCCGATCAGGGAGTCGACGCCCGTGATTTTTATGACGTCGGTACCCGCGCCCCTTACGGAAGCGCCCATGGAGTTTAGGAAGTTTGCAAGGTCGACTATGTGCGGCTCTCTCGCGGCGTTTTCGATGACCGTCACGCCTTTGGCGCGGGTGGCCGCGAGCATTATGTTTATCGTCGCGCCGACGGAGGCCTTGTCGAGATAGATATTGGCGCCGTGAAGGCCGTCGGTCTCGGCTTTTATGATGCCGCCGTCTATGGATATCTTCGCGCCGAGCGCCTCGAGGCCTTTTATATGAAGGTCAATCGGGCGGAGGCCGAAATTGCAGCCGCCGGGCATCTCTATCTCGCACTTGCCGAACTTGCCGAGGCAGGTGCCGAGGAGATAATAGGAGCCTCTGAGACGACGGCAGAGATCGTTGGGCGAGACGGTGGTGTAGATTTTGGAGCCGTCCATCTCGACGGTGGTGCGGTCTATCGTTCGCACTTCCGCGCCCATTTTATAGAGTATTTCTATCATGAGAGAGACGTCCCTTATCTCGGGGATGTTCTCTATGCGGCATTCGCCGTCCGAGAGTATGGTCGCGGCAAGTATGGGGAGCGCGGCGTTTTTGGAGCCGCTCACCCTTACCTCGCCCTGCAGCTTGTTGCCGCCGTTTACGATATATTTATCCATGGCGTCCTCCTTTTATCGGGGGCGTTTTTATTTTGAGTAGATGCTTTCGGCTTCGGAAAGCGCCTCGGGGATCTTCGCGAGGTCGCCGATGCCCGCGACGGCAGAATCGGGTCTGCCGCCGCCCTTGCCGCCCGTTACGGCGGCCGCCGCCGAGACGGTCTTGCCCGCGTGACGTCCGAGTTTAAGGGCTTCGGCGCCGACGGCGGCGACGAGATTTCCCTTGCCGTCTTTTTCGCAGGCGATCATCGCGGCCGCGAAGGGCTCGCGCTCTTTTATTCTGTCGCAAATGCCTCTCGCGACGGCAAGGTCGGTGTCTTTTAAGAAGGCGGTCATGACCTTGACGCCGCCTATTTCTTTCGCGCCCGCGACGACCGAGTTATAGTATATCTCGGTGAACTTCGCGCCGAGCGATTCCAAAGCGGTTTTGCCGTCTTTAAGCTCGTTCATGACGACGGCGGCGCGTGTGAGAAGCTCTTTTTCGCCCTTGCCTTTGAGCGCGGCGGTGACGGAGTCGATAAGCGACTGTTTTTCGGCGAGCAGTTTAAGCACGCCGCCGCCCGTCACGGCTTCGATCCTGCGGACGCCCGCGGCGACCGAGCTTTCGGAGACGATTTTGAACAGTCCGATTTCGGAGGTGTTCTTGAGGTGGGTGCCGCCGCAAAGCTCTTTGGAGCGGTCGCCCATAGAGACGACGCGGACGGTGGCGCCGTATTTCTCGGAGAAATGCGCCTCGGCGCCCGTCTTTTTGGCCTCCTCGAGAGCCATTTCCCTGACGGTTATCGGCAAAGCGGCGTCGATATCGGCGTTTACGAGCGCCTCGACCTCGGCGAGTTTGTCGGCGGGGACCGCCTCGAAGCTGGTGAAATCAAACGTCAGGGCTTCGGGCGAGAGAGCCGAGCCCGCCTGGGTGACGTGGTCGCCGAGGACGTCCTTCAAAGCCCTGTGGAGAAGGTGGGTGGCGGAGTGGTTACGGGAGACGGCGAGGCGCGCTTTTTTGTCGACAAAGAGTTTAACCGCGTCGCCCTCTTTGAGCTCACCGCTTACGACGTCTATGAGGTGGAGCGCGACGCCGTCCTCGCCCTTGACGGTCTTTCTTATTGTAAGCGAGGCGCCCTCGGACGAGGCGGCGCCTACGTCGCCGCACTGGCCGCCCATTTCGGGGTAGAAGGGGGTTTTGTCGAATATGACGGTGACGGTATCGCCCTCGGAGGCGCTTTTAACCCTCTCGGCGCCCGCGAATATGGCGACGGTCTTGCCCGTATCCTCGAGTTTATCATAACCCGTGAATATTTGTTTTATTCCGAGGCCCTTGACGGATATGTGCTTTTCCCAGCCGAAGTCGCCGAGTTTCTCACGCGCGGCGCGGGAGGACTCGCGCTGTTTCTTCATTTCGGCGTCAAATCCGTCGCGGTCGACGGTAAAGCCTCCGTCGGCGGCTATCTCTTCGGTGAGGTCGAGCGGGAAGCCGAAGGTGTCGTAAAGCTTGAAGGCGTCGGCGCCCGAGATCTTCTTTTCGGAGGACTTTGCCATAATGTCGGAAAGGAGCGAAAGGCCGCTGACGACGGTCTTGGCGAACTGCTCTTCCTCGGTTTTCAAGACTTTTTTGATAAAGTCGAGTCTTTCGGTGAGCTCGGGATAGGCGACGGCGTTTTCACGCGCGACGCTTTCGGCGACCTTGTATAAGAAGGGCTCTTCGAGGCCGATGAGTCTGCCGTGGCGTGCGGCGCGCCTTATGAGCTTGCGGAGGACGTAGCCCCTTCCCTCGTTGGAGGGTAAGACGCCGTCGCCGATCAGGAAGACGCTTCCTCTTATGTGGTCGGTGATTATACGGAGCGAAAGGTCGGTCTTTTCGTTTTTCTTATACTCGACGCCCGCGAGGTCGCAGACGCTTTTCATGATGTTTCTGACGGTGTCGACCTCGAAGAGGCTCGTCTTGCCCTGCATGATGCAGGCCATGCGCTCGAGGCCCATGCCGGTATCGATGTTTTTCTTTTTGAGCTCGGTGTAGTTTCCGTTTCCGTCGTTATTGAACTGCGAGAAAACGAGGTTCCAGAACTCGACGTAGCGGTCGCAGTCGCAGCCGACCTTGCAGTCGGGACTGCCGCAGGAGTATTCGGGGCCGCGGTCGAAATATATCTCGGTGCAGGGGCCGCAGGGTCCCGCGCCTATCTCCCAGAAATTGTCCTCCTTGCCGAGGCGCACCATGTGGGCGGGGTCGACGCCGACCTCCTTCGTCCAAATATCGTAGGCCTCGTCGTCGTCCTGATATACCGAGACGTAAAGGCGCTCGGGCGGGAGTTTGAGTTCGGTCATCAAAAACTCCCACGCCCAGGCGCAGACCTCGTGCTTGAAATAGTCGCCGAAGGAGAAGTTGCCGAGCATCTCGAAGAAGGTGCCGTGGCGGCTCGTCTTGCCGACGCGCTCTATATCGAGCACGCGGATGCATTTCTGGCAGGTGGTCATCCTCGTCCGGGGAGGCGTGGCCTCGCCGGTGAAATACTTTTTAAGGGGAGCCATACCCGCGTTGATAAGAAGCAGACCCTTGTCGCCCTCGGGGACGAGCGAGGCGCTCTTTTCGCGTAAATGCCCTTTCTTCTCGAAAAACGAGAGGTATTTCTCTCTTATTTCGTTTAAGCCCATGGGGGTTATGCCGTTCATAATTTTATCCTCTCTTTATCTGACGACTATGTTAAGAAGCTTGTCTTTTACGAAAATCTCTTTGACTATCTGCTTGCCTTCAAGCGCGGCGGCGACTCTCGGGTCGGCCTTGGCGGCGGCGGCGACGGCGTCCTGCGACACGCCCGCCTCGGCCTTCAAAGTGGCGCGGAGCTTGCCGTTTACCTGAACGACGACGGTTATCTCGTTTTTCTCGAGTTTCTTTTCGTCGAAGGTCGGCCACGCGCCCGTTTCGCATATCGGACGGGCGCCGAGCCGCTCGTTCATCTCTTCCGCGAGGTGCGGCGCGAAGGGGTCCAAAAGTATGACGAAGGTTTTTAACTGGTCTTTGGTGATACGCTTTTTGTCGTAAACGACGTTTACGAAGGTCATCATTGCGGCGATGGCGGTGTTGAACTTCATGGCCTCTATGTCGTCGCCGACCTTCTTGACGGTGCGGTGAAGCTCGCTTTCGACCTCGGCGTCCGGCGCGCCGCCGTCGCATATTTCAAGCAGTCCGAAGACCTTTTCCAAAAATCTCTTGCAGCCTTTGATGGAGGACGTCGACCACGGGGCCGTCTTTTCGAAGTCGCCTATGAACATTTCGTAAAGGCGCATGGTGTCTGCGCCGTAGTCTCTGACTATATCGTCGGGGTTTACGACGTTGCCGAGCGACTTGCTCATCTTGGCGCCGTTTTCGCCAAGTATCATGCCGTGGCTCGTTCTCTTGGCGTAGGGCTCCTTGGTCGGCACGACGCCGATGTCGTAAAGGAACTTGTGCCAGAAGCGCGAGTAGAGCAGGTGGAGGGTGGTGTGCTCCATGCCGCCGTTATACCAGTCGACGGGGAGCCAGTAGTTAAGAGCCTCTTTTGAGGCGAGTTCTTTGTCGTTATGCGGGTCGCAGTAGCGAAGGAAATACCACGACGAGCCCGCCCACTGGGGCATTATGTCGGTCTCGCGCCTGGCGGGAGCGCCGCACTTCGGGCAGGTGGTATTGACGAAATCGGTCATCTTGGCGAGCGGCGACTCGCCGTTGTCGGTCGGCTCGTAGTGGTCGACCTCGGGGAGTTTCAGGGGGAGTTCGCTCTCGGGGACGGGGACCCATCCGCATTTCTCGCAGTAGACGAGCGGTATCGGCTCGCCCCAGTAGCGCTGACGCGAAAAGACCCAGTCGCGAAGCTTATAATTGACTTTTTTGTGTCCCTTGCCCTCTTTTTCGAGCCAATCGATTATCTTCTTTTTGGCGTCGGCGACCGAAAGGCCGTCAAGCATGCCGCTGTTTACCATTTCGCCGCTCTCGATGTCGGTGTAGGCCTCCTTCGAGACGTCGCCGCCCTTGACGACTTCTATAACGGGCAGGCCGAAGACCTTGGCGAAATCGTAGTCGCGCTCGTCGTGGGCGGGGACGGCCATGATGGCGCCCGTGCCGTAGCTCATGAGGACGTAGTCGGAGACGAATATCGGGATGCTCTTACCGTTTACGGGGTTAGTGGCGGTAATGCCGTCGATTTTGACGCCCGTCTTCTCTTTAACGAGCTCGGTGCGCTCGAAATCGGACTTTTTGGCGGCCTCGTCCCTGTAGGCGGCGCAGGCGGCGTAGTTGGTTATTCTGTCCTTATGCTTTTCAATGAGCGGATGTTCGGGCGAAATGACCATATAGGTCGCGCCGAAAAGGGTGTCGGGGCGGGTGGTGTAGACGGTGAGGGTCTCGCCCGCGCTCGTCTCGAAATCGACCTCGGCGCCTTCGCTCCGGCCTATCCAGTTTTTCTGCTGGGTCTTGACGCGCGGGATATAATCGACATCGTCGAGGTCGTTTATGAGCCGCTCGGCGTAGGCGGTGATTTTTAACATCCACTGCTCCTTGACCTTCCTTACGACCTCGCTGCCGCAACGTTCGCAGACGCCGTCGACGACCTCTTCGTTGGCAAGCACGCATTTGCAGGAGGTGCACCAGTTGACGGCCATCTCCTTCTTGTAGGCAAGTCCCTTCTCGAAGAGCTTTAAGAAAATCCACTGGGTCCACTTGTAGTAGGCGGGGTCGGTGGTGTTGACCTCGCGGCTCCAGTCAAACGAGAGACCGAGAGATTTTAACTGCTCGCGGAAGCGGTTTATATTCTTTTCGGTTATGTATTTGGGGTGTTCGTGGTTTTTGATGGCGTAGTTTTCGGCGGGGAGGCCGAAGGCGTCCCAGCCCATCGGGTAAAGGACGTTGTAGCCCATTAAGCGCTTCTTACGCGCGATTATATCGAGCGCGGTATAGGAGCGCGGGTGGCCGACGTGGAGTCCCGCTCCCGACGGATAGGGGAACTCGACGAGCGGATAAAACTTGGGCTTCGAGTAGTCGTTTTTCGCGGCGAAGCTACCGTTTTCGTCCCAGTATTTTTGCCACTTTTTCTCAATTTCGCTGTAATCGTATTTCACGTTGTTATCTCCTTACGCGGCGACGCCGCGGTGATTTACTCTTTCGTTATGAGCGACGAGACGTCTATCATCTCGCCGTGCTGCCACAGCTTTTCGAGCGAGTAAAACTCTCTCGTGCGGCTGTTGAAAACGTTTATCGTGAAGGCGCCGTAGTCCAAAAGCACCCAGTTTCCTTCCATATAGCCCTCTCTGTGAAGGGGCTTTTCGCCCGCCTCTTCGAGAACGACTTCGGCGTAGTCGGCAAGCGTCTTTATTTTGGTGGACGACGAGCCGGTGCATATCACGATATACTCCGCGAGGTCGGTAAGGCCCGCGGTCTTTATCACTCTTACGTCTTCGGCTTTTTTGGCGTCGAGCGCCGTGACGGCCGTTTTGACTAGTTCGAATATCTCTTTCATTTTTTGCTCCTTTCGCTTCTTTCCGCTTTCTTCTTCGCCATTAAGGCGGCGGCTTCGTTGTAGGCGTAAACCGAGTTTAACGCTATCGTCTTACGTCTCGCGGCGAGGTCCTTGACCGAGTATGAGGTGCATTCGAGCATCGCCGCGTCGATGTCCCGGAAGGCGGTCTTCCGTAAGTTTTCGACGCCCCGGTATTCTCTCGAGGGGTCGATGAAGTCGGCGATGAAAAGGATCTTTTCAAATAAGGTCATATTCGCTTTTCCCGCCGTGTGACAACGGACGGCGTCAAGTATTTCTTCGTCCTCCACGCCGAAACGCCTTTTCGCCTCGGCGGCGCCCGTGTGGGAGTGGAGAAGCTTGTCGACGCCTATCTCGTCGTCGGGGATAATTATGTTTTCACGCTTTATGACGGCCATGTGCTCTTCGCGGGTGTATTCCTTGGTGCAGTCGTGGATAAGTCCCGCGAGTCTGGCCTTTTCGACGTCGGCGCCGTAACGGGCGGCGAGTTCTCCCGCCGTGTTCATCACCCCGAGGGAGTGATAGTAGCGGCGCGCCGAAAGCGACGAGGAAAGTTCTTTTTTGATGGCTTTTATCTGCTCGCTCTCTTTGTAAAGGCCGTTTTTCTCTATGTAGGCGGCGATTTTCTCCGATACGCCTTCAGCGCCGCCTCTTATTTCCGTGGACGAGATCTCGACGGGTAAAAGCTCCATTATCTTGATCTTCGCGCCGTAATTCTCTTTTAACGCCGCCGCTTTTTCCTTCATCGCGGCAAGGAGTTTTTCATCGTTTTCCCTTGGGGAGGAGACTATCGCGGCGAGCGAAAAAATCTTTTCGGGCTCGTGCCAGCTGTCCATCGTCAAAAGCATATCGCTTCCGACGAGGAAATAAAGGTCGGCCTCGGGAAAGCGTTTTTTGAAATAGGCGAGGGTGTCGGAGGTGTAGCTTTTTCCTCTTCTTCTTATCTCGCAGTCGCTTATCTCGGCATAGTCGCCGAAGGCGATGCGCGCCATTTTGAGACGCCTTTCGGCCGAGGTGGTCTCGCAGGCCTTGTGAGGCGGGATGCGGGTCGGCACGACGAAGGTCTTATCGGGCTTATAACGGTTTATAAAGGTCTTTAAGAAAAGCTCGTGGCCAAGGTGGGGAGGATCGAAGGTCCCGCCGAAAATGCCTATTCTCATTTTTATTCCTCCCTTTTCGCAAATTCGCATCCGCAGTAGCTCTGACGGTAAAGTCCGTATTTTTCGGATAGTCTTATCGACCGCAGATAGCCGTCTTTTTTCTTGAAATCGGCGTAATAATAGGGGACGCCGACGCGTTTTTCAATTTCTTCGCCCTTTCGGTTTATGAACGCCGCGTCCTTGTGGGGCGAGACCGAAAGGGTGGTGGTGAAATAATCGAAGCCGTTTTCTTTCGCGTAGGCCGCCGCCCGTTCCATGCGGGCGCCTATGCAGACTTCGCACCTTTTGCCGCCCTCGGGCTCGTTTTCGAGACCCCTGACGTCCCGAAGATACTTTTCGTGGTCGTATACGGCCTCTATAAGAGGGACGTTTAATATTTCGCAAAGTCTTTTCTGCTCAGAAAGCCGCTTTTTATATTCGGCCTCGGGGTAGATGTTGGGGTTGTCGTAGCAGACCGTCACCGCGAAAAGGCCGCCCAGATATTCGAGCACCGAGCTCGAGCAGGGGCCGCAGCAGGAGTGGAGAAGGAGGCGGGGGCGCGCGCCCGACGCCGCGATCTTTGCCGTTATTTCGAGGTGCTTTTTGTAGTAGTCCGTTTTACTCGACTTCCTTACGGTATCTTTTCAGAAACTCCGCGGCAAAAAGCCGAAGCGCTCTGCCGCGGTGGCTCACGGCGTTTTTCTCGTCGGGGGTCATTTCGGCGAAGGTTTTACCTAAGCCTTCCGGCATGAAGACGGGGTCATAGCCGAAGCCGTTTTCGCCGCGCTTTTCAAAGACGATTTTTCCCTCGCAGACGCCTTTGACGTTGAAATGGCTTCCGTCCGGCATCACGCAGGTTATCACCGAGACGAAGCGGGCGGACGTGTCCTTCGCGCCCGTTTCCTTGATTTTTTTAAGTAAAAAGTCTATTCTTTCGGAGTCGGTGGCGCCGTCGCCCGCGTAGCGCTTGGAATAGACGCCCGGCTCGCCGTGAAGGCAGTCGACCGTAAGTCCCGAGTCGTCGGCGACGGATATCTTGCCCGTGGCGTCGCGGACGGCTTTAGCCTTGATAAAGGAGTTTTCCTCGAAAGTCGTTCCCGTCTCCTCTACCTCGTCCGTAAAGCCCGCCTCGGCCTTGGTCATGAGGCGAAAGTCGCCCTGCCCGAGTATTTCGGCCATTTCGGAAAGCTTTTTTCGGTTGTCGGAGGCAAGCACTATCTCAATCATTTTCGATTACCTTTTTCTGCATGGCAAAAATCTTGCGAAGCGCCGCCTTGGCGGAGCGGGTGAGGGCTTTCAATTCATCGTCGCCGAAGAGGCCCTTTTCGCCCGTGCCCTGAAGCTCGACGTAGGAGCCGCCGTCGGTCATTACGACGTTCATATCGACTTCGGCGCGGCTGTCCTCGGCGTATTCGAGGTCGCAGAGTATCTCGCCGTCGACCTTGCCTACCGAAACGGCGGCGACGGCGCATTTCATCGGGCTTTCCTGCAAAACGCCCTCTTTGAGAAGCTTTTTTATCGCCAGAGCGAGCGCTATGTAGCCGCCCGTTATGGAGGCGCAGCGCGTTCCGCCGTCGGCGGTGAGGACGTCGCAGTCGACCGTTACGGTTCTTTCGCCTAATTTTTCAAGGTCTACGGCGGCGCGGAGCGAGCGGCCTATAAGACGCTGTATCTCCGCCGTCCTGCCCGCGAGTTTGAGTTTGGAGATGTCTCTCGGGTTTCTCGTTTTGGTCGAGGCGGGGAGCATGGAGTATTCGGCGGTCACCCAGCCTTTTCCCGTCCCCTCAAGGTAGGGCGGCACCTTGTCCTCGACGGTGGCGGCGCAAAGGACGGCCGTATTTCCCCACTCGATGAGCGCAGAGGCGACGGGCTGTTTTATGTAATTTTTCGTGATTTTGATTTTACGGAGTTCGCCGTTTTTTCTTTCTCTCATTTTAACCCTCTATGAGCGCTTTCGCGAAGTCCTCGGGGACGAAGAAGTCCATATCGTCGATCTTCTCGCCGACGCCGATAAGCTTTACGGGAATACCGAGCTCTTTTTTGACCGAAAGCGTGACGCCGCCCTTGGCGGTGCCGTCGAGTTTGGTCACGGCGATGGCCGTCACCTCGGCCGCGGCGGTGAACTCCTTGGCCTGCGAGATGCCGTTCTGACCCGTCGTGCCGTCGATGACCAAAAGCGTTTCGACCGACGTGTCGGGGAGTTCTCTCGCTATGACGCGCCTGATTTTAGCAAGCTCGTCCATAAGATTTTTCTTGTTCTGAAGGCGGCCCGCCGTGTCGATTATTATCATGTCGGCGTTTTTGGCCTTGGCCGCCGAGATGGTGTTGTAGACGACGGAGGCGGGGTCGGCGCCCTCTTTTTCGGCTATCATTTCGGCGCCCGCTCTTTCGCACCAGACTCCAAGCTGTTCGACGGCGGCGGCTCTGAAGGTGTCGGCCGCGCCGACAAGGACTTTTTTGCCCTCTTTGACGAAGAGGTTCGCGAGCTTTCCGATGGTCGTGGTCTTGCCCGCGCCGTTGACGCCGACGACGAGTATCACGGCGGGTTTACCCGATAAATCGAATTCGCCGCCTTCCATTTCGGAGGCGATGATCTCGCATAAAAGCGCTTTGGCTTCGGCGTCGCCTCTTATATGGCGTGCCTTCGCCTCGGTCTTGAGCCGCTCGATGATCTCCTCGGCGGTCTCGACGCCGCAGTCGGCCATTATGAGCGCTTCCAGAAGCTCCTCGAGGGTGTCGTCGTCTATTTTATTGAAGGTGAGCGCGTGGCCTATGGCGCCCGTCGTGCGTTTTAAGACCGCTTTGATTTTCTCGAAAAATCCCATTTTATACCTCTTACTGAATAAGCTTGTTGCCGAATTTCTTTTCGATATCGGAGACGTTTATGACGAGCAGCTTCGAGACGCCCTTCTCCTGCATAGTGATGCCGTAGAGGACGTCGGCCGCCTCCATGGTGCCGCGGCGGTGGGTGATGACGATAAACTGCGTCTGGTCGTTGACGTTTTTGATGTAGTCCGCGAAGCGGACGACGTTGACTTCGTCGAGCGCCGCCTCTATCTCGTCGAGTATGCAAAACGGCGCGGGACGGACCTTGAGTATAGCGAAGTAAAGCGCGATGGCGACAAGCGCCTGTTCGCCGCCCGAAAGCGAGCTCATATTCCTTATGACCTTTCCGGGAGGGGCGACCTTGAACTCGATGCCCGAGCTCAGAACGTCGCCGGGTTCCGAGAGGACGAGGCTTGCCTCGCCGCCGCCGAAGAGCTCCTTGAAGGTCTCGTCGAAATGTTTGTTGATGACGGCGAACTGCTCCTCGAAGATGCGGCGCATCTCGACGGTTAGCTCGCCTATTATCTTTTCGATCTCGGCCTTGGCCTTGGTGACGTCCTCGAACTGCGTCGTGAGGGTCTCGTAGCGTTCGCTCACCTCGGCGTATTCGTCTATTGCCGCGACGTTTACGTCGCCGAGTTCTTTAATGGCTCTCTTTATCTCGTTTACGCGCTTTTGCGCTTTCGGGACGCTTTCGAGCTCGGTGCGAAG
>JAEEIO010000179.1 GCA_016281405.1 Clostridiales bacterium
AATTCTCGCGGGCGCATACTGTCACGACCTCGCGGTGAGGTTTTCATTTACCGACGTCGACAAGGACAGAATTACCGTCTCGGAGCGTATAGAGGACGCCGCGGAGGAGCTGAAATACGGCGACAAGGGCCGTATTTTCGTCATGACCTGCTTTTCCGACAAGCATAAGTTCACGAAGTTCTGCGAGCTTATGGAGCCGGGCGTCGAGATACCCGAGACTGAAAGCGGAAAGGATGAATGACATGATAAAAATAGTTCATCTTTACAGCGATATAATGAACCTCTACGGCGAATACGGAAACGTCCGTATTCTTAAAGATCGTCTTGACAAATGCGGCTTAGAGACCGAAATTGTCGCTCACAGATACGGCGACGCCGTAAATCTTGAAGACGCGTCCTTTATTTACGCGGGCGCGGGGACCGAGAACAAGTTTTTCAGAGTTTTGGAAGACGTTTTGAAATACAAGTCCGAACTCGAAAGCTATATATCAGACGGAGGCTTAGGACTTTTCACAGGCACCGCTTGCGACCTGACGGCAAAAGAGATTAAGGTCAAGGACGGCAGCATTTATACGGGTCTCGGCATTTTCGAAGACGTCTGCGAGATTGACAAGTCTGTTCGCTTTACAGGCGACGTTATCTGCTCCTCTGCCCTTTTCCCTCAGTCTGTCGTCGGATTTATAAATAAGTCGAGCAATACTAAGGTAGCGGGCGAACCGCTTTTCAAGGTCGACCATCAGTTTATGAATCTTTTTATTCCCGACGTCGACGGCTCTTATAAAAACGGCTTTCTCGCTACCCATCTCATTGGCCCGATACTCGTAAAAAACCCGCCGATGCTCGAATATTTCGTCAAAAAACTTTGCGAGGCAAACGGCGCGGAATACGCGGAGACCGAGTCCGATGAAGCGATGAAGGCTTACGAAACGGGACTTGCAAATCTGCTCGGAGCACGAAATTTTTAAATTAACCGCATTTACCCCTTAACGCTTTAATAAACTGCGTTAAGGGGTGTTTTTTATTGAAGAAGAAAACGCTTTTAAGCGGAGCGCTTTTTCTGACGGCGACGGGCCTCGCAACGCAGACGCTCGGTTTTATTTACAGAATAGCCATAACGAGGCTGACGACGTCGGAAGAACTCGGGCTTTATCAGCTCATAATGCCCTTCTATTCCGCCATGACGGCCTTCTGCTATTCGGGACTTACGGTTGCCGTGGCAAAAATAGTCTCCGAAAAACACGCCGAAGGCGACGTCTTAGGCGAAAAAGAAACAGTGTCGTCGGCCGTTAAAATATTCTTCTCGGTCTCGGCCTTGGTTTCGGTCGCCGTCGCCGCGGCGGCGGGTCCCGCGGCAAGTCATCTTATAGGAGACGTCCGCACCGAAAAGGCGCTTTTCATACTCATACCCTGCATGATACTGACGGGGATCGAAAACATAAGCAAAAACTACTTTTACGGCATCGGCGAACTCAAGACGCCGGCAGTCTGCGAACTGCTCGAGCAGTCCGTAAGGATCTTCGCCGTCACGGCGCTTTTGGTTTTGTTTTCGGGAAACGGCGAGGGCGCGGCGACGCTTATAGCCGAGGGGATGACGCTATGCGAAATAGTCAGCGCCGTCACGCTGACTTTTTTGAGAGTCCGCCATATTCGGAAAAGACTTGAAATAGGCAAAACGAAAAAGAGCGGACGCAGTTATAAAAAACTGCTTGCCGTCGCCGTCCCCGTCGCGCTCGGCAATTTCAGCGGCGCGATGATGGATTCGTTTAACGCCTCGCTCATCCCGAAACGCCTCGAGGCGACGGGAATGTCGAGAGAGGCCGCCGTCTCGCTTTTCGGCGAGACCGTGGGTATGTCTTTGCCGCTTTTATCGCTTTCCTTCGTATTCATCGGCGCCCTTTGCACCGTATTGATGCCCGCCGTCGCGAGCCTTCACGCGAAAAGAAACGAAGAAGAACTGAGAATTAAACTCTCAAAGGCATTTTCTTTCGCCGCCATCGTTATTTTTCCCGTGACGGCGTTTTTAGTGCCGCTCGGGCCATATATCGGAGAGTTCGTGTTCGGCAACGCCGACGTAGGCAAAAATCTGCTCCCTCACGCCGTCTGCACGGCGCTTATCGGTCTTCAGGCGGTCACAGCCTCGGCGGCATACGGACTCGGCCATCAGCGTGTATCGACCGTCGGCTTTATTATAGGGGACTATATTCAGCTTGCTTTTACCTATTTTCTTTGCGCGGCGCCTCAAATAGGCATTTACGGATATCTTGCGGGTCTTGCCGCGAGCGCCGCTTTTACCTTGACGCTTAACACCGTCGCCGTTTTGAAGACGGCGAAAATGCGTTTTGAAGTAAAAAACTGGCTGTTAAAGCCTTTTGCTCTTGCCGTTGGCGCTTACGGCGTATCGAAAGCGGCCGTTTTGTTTTTTACCGTCACCGAAAGAGCGATGCTCCCCGCCGCCGCGGGACTCTGTCTTCTTTTCGCGGCGGTATTCGGTCTCCTGGCCTTTCGCTTTGCGTCGAAAGAAGGGCTATGATATTTTCTTTCTGAGTTCGTCGAGCACCTTCCGCTCGCATCTCGAAATCCTTACCTGCGTTACTCCGAGCGCCGCCGCCGTTTCGCATTGTGTTTTGCCCTTAAAATAGCGTAATACTATGACGCTTCTTTCAAAGGGCATCAGCCTTTCGACGGCAAGTCCGAGCTCGGTTTTCTCCTCAAGCGATTCCGTCGGGTCGGTGCCGACTGCGTCCGACAGCGGCGCGCCGTCGTCTCCCTGCTCCATGTCGAGCGATAAAACCGCCATGTTGGCCTCTTCGGCAAGTATAATGCTTTCGGCGTCGTCGCCCGTTTCGGCCGCAAGCTCTGAGACCGTCGGCTCCCTGCCGAGTATCGGAATAAGCTTCGTTTTGCCGCGGCAGACCCTCATATGTATCTCGCGTAACGTCCGCGACATTTTGACGGGCGAAGAGTCGCGGAGAGTTCTTTTTATCTCGCCCGCGATAACGCAGACTGCGTAGGTCGAAAAGGCGTTTCCCTTCTCGGGTTCGAAGGCCCTTGCGGCCTTTAAGAGACCTATGCACCCCGCCTGAAATAAATCTTCGTATTCTACCGAAGAGTTTCTGTAATGGCTTAAAACGCTGTGAACGAGGCCGAGGTTTTGCGACACGAGCTCGTTTTCCGCCGCGGCGTCGCCTTTTTTTACGTCTTTAAGTATGGTCTCGTTTTCGCGCATATCAGACGCCGTTTTTCGACCTGAATTTCTTTGTAAGTACGACCGTCGTGCCGCGCCCCGGCTTCGAGCGGACTTTTATGCCGTCACAAAACGACTCCATTACGGTAAATCCCATACCCGCCTGCTCACCGGTCTCGGACGTCGTGAACAAAGGCTCTCTTGCCTTTTTGACGTCCTCGATTCCTACGCCTCTGTCGGACACTGTCGCAGAAATCACGTTGCCCTCGTAAAGCTTCAGTTTCAGAACGATATTGCCGACGCTGTCTCTGTAGCCGTGAACGGCGGCGTTGGTGACAGCCTCGGAGACGGCCGTTTTGAACTCGGCCAATTCCGACATTACGGGGTCTGTCTGCGACGCGAAGGCAGCGGCTACGGTTCTTGCGAAGGACTCGTTTGCCGCAAGGCTTTTGAATACGGTTTTGACTTCGTTTACGCTTTTCATGGTTAAATCCTTTCAATATATTTTTCGAGGCCCGAAAAAGAGAATATCTTCATGACCGTCGGGTCGGCGTTTTCAATACCGATTTTAGACCGCTTGCCTATCTGTTCCATGACGCGGTAGCGTCCAATTATCACTGCGATGGCAGAGCTGTCGGCGAAGCTTATGCCGCCGAAATCGTATATAAGCTTTTTAGGTTTATACTTTCTTATGTTTACGTCCGAAATAATGTTTATCCCTCTCGCGGCGATATGGTCGAACTCGCCCGAAAGCTTTATTCTGAGTATTCCAGTCCTTTTTGAGTATTCCGCCGTCATTTTATACCTCCAAGACAAAAAAAGATCCTATACAAAAGTATAGGATCAATTATCTGTCGTATAATGCCGAAAGGAGTCGCGGATTTTAATTTTCTATCATTTCGGCCTCTTTGGCGTTTTCGTTGACGACGCAGTAGGTCGGCACCGTCTTCCTGACGGCCTCCTTGACCTTTTCGTTGTCACCGCTCTCGGCCGCCTCCCAAAGGATCTTCAGTTTTTCGGCTACTTCCTCGCGGGTGACGCTGTCGGTATGCTCTATGAATATCTTTTCGTTTTCGGTCTTGCCGCATTTATTGTAGTCGACCAAAAGCTCCTCGTAGAGCTTTTCGCCGGGGCGGAGGCCGATTTCCTTGATATCGATATCGACGTAGGGTTGATAGCCCGCAAGCTTTATCATGTTTTCTGCAAGGTCGAGTATCTTGACGGGCTTACCCATATCAAGAACGAAAATATCGGAGCTCTCGGCAAGAGCCGCGGCCTCGAGGACGAGCGAGGTCGCCTCGGGGATGGTCATAAAGTATCTGATTATACGCTTATCGGTTACGGTGACCGGGCCGCCGTTTTCAATCTGAGCCTTGAAAAGCGGGATGACGGAGCCGTTCGAACCGAGGACGTTTCCGAAACGGACGGCAAGATAGTCGGTCTTGCTGTCAGTGCGCGACTGTATGATCATCTCGCAAAGTCTCTTTGTGGCGCCCATGACGTTGGTCGGGTTGACGGCCTTGTCTGTGGAGATCAAGACCATTTTCGCGGCGCCGTATTTTTCGGCGGCGTCGGCGACGTTCAGCGTGCCGAAGACGTTATTCTTGACGGCCTCGTCGCAGCAATCCTCCATGAGCGGGACGTGCTTGTGCGCGGCGGCGTGGAAGACAACCTCGGGACGGTATTTATCGAATATCCTGTCAATCTTCTCTCTGTCGCGAACGGAAGCTATCACAACGTCCATGTCGAGTTTGTCGCCGTATTTGCGGCGTAGCTCGTTCTGAATATCGTAGGCGTTGTTTTCATATATATCGAGGATTATGAGTTTTGAGGGCTTGCCGGCCGATACCTGGCGGCAGATTTCGGAGCCTATAGACCCGCCGCCGCCCGTTATAAGAACTCTTTTGCCGCCTATGACGCCGCTGACGTCGGCAGAAAGGCGGATGGGACTTCTGAAAAGGAGGTCTTCGATATTTATTTTTTTGATGGAGAGCGATTCTTCGTCCCCGTCCTCGCCGTCGAGAAGGTTGTGCTCATACTGAAGCACCTTGAAGCCGGCGTCGGCGCAGGCCTCGATAAACTGTTTTTTTCTCGAGGGGGAAATGGAAGGGATGGCGATTATTATATCCCTGACGTCGGTCTTTTCAAGGACTTTTACAACGTCGTAGCCCGTGCCTCTGACGCGAAGTCCGCCGATATAGGAACCGATTTTGGTTACGTTGTCGTCGAGGAAGCAATAGGGTTCGTAGCGGCTGTTTCTGTTATTTTTGAGTTCTTCTAATAAAAGCATGCCCGCGTCGCCCGCGCCGAAAATGGCGACTGAGGTCTTGACGGTGGCGGCCGAGGGGGCGCGCTTTTTTCTCAGTATCAGACGGAACACTCTGTAAGTAAGACGCGAAAGAAGCGCCACTACGAAAGCGGCAAGAGTCGAAACTATTATGACGCTGAGCGGCCAATCGGCGAAAGGCGTGACCTTGACAAGTCGAAGGAGCGCCATAAGAGCAAAGGCGGCGATGTCGCCTATGAAAAACCTTATGTAGTCGAAGGGGTTGACGAAATGGAAAATGGTCGTATATATTCCGGCAAACACCCTGAATAAGACGACTATCGAAGCAAAAATCAGTCCCGCAATAAGACTGTTTTGCAGATCGCCGCCTTTGACGCTGTGGAAATACGACGCCGCGGCGCATGCGGCAAAGCAGCAGATATAGTCGAATATGAAAAGGATTATTCTTTTATAATACTTTTTCAAAAACGTCATTTTATCTTCACTTTTCAAAAATATTATTAATTTCGTATTTTCCCAAATGCTTTTCAAAGAGGTCGAAACGCGGCGGTCTGCTTTTTACGCTGTGAGTGTCGCTCCCGAAGACGGCGGGAAGACCCTCGTCGAAAAGACTTTTAATTTTCCTTCTTAAAAATAAAGGAGCGAGCGACGTGACGTTGAACTGATAAACGGTGCCGTAGTAATCGAATTTTTCCAAAAACCCGTAGGGCCAGTCATACCAAGACGTATACCGCTCGACGTGCGCCATTACGGGCTTTATGTCGTATTTGGCAATGAGCGACTCTATTTCGTCGCAAAAGACGTGCGAAAACTTTTCGTAAGGGAGCTCCAAAAGCATTCTTTCGGTGCCCTCGTAGGTAAGCTTATCGAGATTTTTGACCTCGGAGAGCCCGTAGGAAATGTGTATTTCCGCTCCGAGAACAAGCTTCGGCAGTTCTTCCCCGCCCGCGGCCGCAAGCAGTTTTTCAAGCGCGGCGTCGCGTCTGCGGAGAAAGTCGTCGACCTTCATCGAGGCGTAGAAATGCGGCGTAAGGCATACCATATCGACGCCCTGGCTTTTGAGCGTTTTCAAAAGCTCTACGCCTTCGTCGGGGGTTTTGGCCCCGTCGTCTATTCCGGGCAGGCAATGCGAATGATAATCAATCGTCATCGTTCAAGTCTACCTTGTTTCTCTGCGAACTGTCGGCGTAGGCGTAGGTATACTGATATTTGTAGCTGCCGCCCTTGCCGTAGTAGCCGCCGTAGATCTTCTCGCTCTCGTTAACGTCGGTTATGACGACGCCGAGGACGTTGGAGTTGGACTGCTCAATGGACTGAATAGACCTTATTACGTCACCGTAGAATGTCATTTTCTGTCTTGCGACAAGGACGACGCCCGACGTCTTGGAGGCGAAGTTTCTCGCGTCGGAGACGACCGATATGGGCGGCGTGTCTATGAGGATAAAGTCATAGAGAGGCGAGACCTCTTCGAGGAAACGGTCCATTGCCTCGGAGCTTAACAGTTCGGAGGGGTTGGGCGGCACGACGCCGGAGGTGATGACGTCGAGGTTTTCAGCGACGTCCTTCTTGACGGCCTCGCCGATGGGATACTGTCCGCTCAAAAAGCCGGACAGACCCTTTCTGTTATCGAGGCGGAACTTTTTGTGGATGGTGGGTTTACGCATATCGGCGTCGATGAGTAATATTTTTTTGTTGTCCTGCGCAAGCGATATGGCGACGTTGCAGGCCGTAGTCGACTTGCCCTCGTTGGGCATGCCGCTCGAAAATACGACGGCGTTATTCTTGCCGACCGAAACGGCGAAAAGCAGATTTGCCCGAAGCTGTTTATAGGCCTCGACTATGCCGAACTCGGTCGATTTGGTTATTATATCGTTTTTGCTGGGTTTCGCGTGGTGTTTCAAATACTTATCTCTGAAATAAGGGATACGGACGAGAAGTCCGACGGCGTTATTCTTCTTTTCCTTATCCAAAGACGGTATTTCCGCGAGCACCGGCGCGGTAATCTTTTCCGAAAGGTCGGTCTCGCCCTTGACGGTGTTATCCGTGAGGGTTATAAAGAGAATTATGAGAGAAGAGGCCAAAAGTCCTATAAGGCCGCCTATGAGACCGAACCTGAAATTATTGGGGTAAGACTGCGAAATCGGGACCAAAGGTTCGTTACAAAGGCTTGCCGAACCCATATTGATGTTCTTCATATAAATTGGTATTTCTTCGCCGAGAGCAGTCGCGATGTCGTAAGACAGCTCTGGTGAGGTTGTGGTGACCCTTACCTCCAAAACAAATGTGTCTGAATTAACAGAGACCGTTACGGCTCTGCTGACTACCGAGGGAGAGACATCACATTTTCCTGCGACCACGGCGTAGACAGGCGCAGGCGAGTCTTTGACCTCGAGAATGGCCTTAACAGTCTTGGTAAGAGAGACCGAAGCTTGTATAACAGAGGGGCTCAAACTGTCGAAAAGGTTCTCTTCGGGGACGTTGGTTATCGTGAAATAGGCGTTTGAGGTATAGCGCGGTTTAATAAAAAACAGCGAATAGAGCAGAACGAGAGTGAATCCGAGCACTGTGGCTATGAGGATTATCACTATCTTCTTAAATA
>JAEEIO010000180.1 GCA_016281405.1 Clostridiales bacterium
AGTGGCTATAGGGAAAACGACTGTTTCAGAAATAAGACAGATAACGGATCACGGAAAAGCGCAATCGTTCAATGAAAGTTCGTTTGAATTTATCATTAGGGACAAAAACAAGCCCGCCATTTCTTTTGGCATTGTCACAGCGTCCAATGCAAAATTTCTCACCACCACGGGCGTAATGACTATTAGCTTTGAATACGACGAAACGCTCGGCGAGCACGTCGTTTCGGCCATGGAGTTCAAAGAAGGCTGCCCGATAAACCCCGAAGACATAATCTGACAACAATTAAAAACGCCGTCCTTTCGGACGGCGTTTTTGCGTTTAATCAGAAGAATTATTTTATAATACTGTTTATTTTTTCTTTGAAATGTGTTATATTATATATGTCATAATATACGCTCTCACGGAGAACGAAAATGAAAGATAATTTTAAAGCCGGAAAACAAAAACCGCGCCGCGCCGCGACCAAAGGCGCCGCCCCCAAAAAAAGCGGGACCTATAAGCCCGCGAGGCTCGAAAAGGGCGAACGGAAAGCGGCTCCCGTCGCAGAGCCCGAGCAGAGAGAAGATATAGTATACGGCCGCAATCCCGTCTTCGAGCTTCTGGAGTCGGGCAGGGCGGTCGAGAAAATATACGTCCAGTCGGGCGAGCGGACGGGGTCGCTCGTCAAGCTCGTCGCCGTAGCGAGAAGCAAGTCGATACTCGTCGTCGAGGCCGACAGGCGAAAACTGGATACGCTTTCCGCGGGCGGACTTCATCAGGGCGTCGTCGCCGTGGCGGCCATGAAGGAATACTGCGAGGTCGGGGATATTTTGGCCTTTGCCCGCGAAAAGGGCGAAAAGCCGTTTATAGTGATATGCGAAAACATAAACGACCCGCATAATCTCGGCGCGATAATCCGCACCGCCTGCTCGGCGGGCGCGCATGGCGTCATAATCCCCAAGCGGGGAAGCGTGGGCGTCAACGCCACCGTCTACAAGACGAGCGCGGGCGCCGCCGAATACGTTAAGATCGCGAAAGTCAACAGCATTTCGAACGCCATCGGCGAACTCAAGGCCGCGGGCGTGTGGATATACGGCACCGACGCCTCCGGCGAAAGCCTTTACACCGACTGCGACCTCACGGGGTCGGCGGCCTTTGTCATAGGCTCCGAGGGCGAGGGCATGAAAAAGCACACCGTCAGCCTTTGCGACTACCTCGTGAAGATACCGCTTAAAGGCGAGGTCAACTCGCTTAACGCCTCGGCCGCCGCCGCCGTCATACTCTACGAGGCGGTAAGACAGCGCGGCAAAAAGTAAAAAAGCAGGGAAAGGAAACAGGGCATGGACGAATTAGACGAAAAGCTCGGCGAAATAATCGGCGAAACCGAGGAATACGAAAAAATAAAATCGGAGCTCGGCGACAGCTATATCGCCTCGGGCGAGGCGGCCGACGACGAGCTCGAGAGCATAATCGACGAGTTCGGGAGCGAGAAAAGAAAAGCCCCCGCCGTCCCTTTGAAAGACGGCCTTTCGACCGACGAGCTCCGCGCTCTCTCCGAGGGCGGAAAAATGCCCTCCCCCTATAAGCTGGACGACAGCGCGACGGTCGTGGTGCCGGACGTCAAAAAGGCGGGGAACACCTCCGACCTCGATGACAGCGCCACCGTAGTCTTCGCCGCGCCTTCCGAACAAAAAAAGGCGGGCGAGGAAGAGCCCCCCGTCGAATACGGCGAAAAGGACGAAGCCGCCGCCGTAAACGAGCGCATAATGCGCGAAAAAGAGGAAAAGTTCTTCGGTAAAAACTCGAAGCTCCGCGACAGCGTCTTCAACTGGGAAAAAGATAAAGACCTGAAGACCCCCTCCAAGGAGTCCGCCCACCTGCCCGACGGTCAGGTCAGCTTCCTCTCCAAAGACGAGACCGAACAGGACCGCAAGATCACGGGCTATTTTACCGACGTTTACGACGTCTCGGACGTCGCGGCAAACAGCAAGCGCCTTAAAGAACAGCTCACCGAGCGCGACCGCCGCGAGGAATCGGATACTCCCCGCTTCAGCGGCATAATAGGCAAACTCTTCAACGAGCCCGAGAGCAACGAGGAGCCCGTCGACGAGGAGATAAGCGACGACGGCGCCGTCGAGGACTACGAAAGCGGCGCTCCGACCCCCGAGGTCGCAAACGACCTCGTGCTTCAAAAGCGTCAGGCGCTTTTCAGAATAGTCTTCGCCGCGGCCGTTTCCCTCGTCCTGCTCATAATCGACTTTATCATATCCTTCGACCCGAATCCGCCCGCCCTGATAAACTATATCGCCTCGCCCGTCTCTTACGGCATCGCGACACTGCTTCTCACCGCCGCGGTCATAGTCTGCGGCATAAGAAGCTTTATTTCGGGACTTACCAATCTGTTCACCTTCAAACCCTCCAACGACACGGCGCCCGCCCTCGCGCTCATATTCTCGATAATCGGCACCGTCACCGTTATGGTAAACGGCGCGTCCGCGGGTGGATTTTACTCCTTCGCGGGCGTCGCGACGATATGCTTCACGATAAATCTCTTCGCGAAATATCTTCGTCTGAAGACCGTCGCCGACAGCTTCGAGACGGTCAGCGCCGAGGAGCCCAAGCACGTCGTCATCCCCGTTTCCCAGTTTCCCGGAAGCGGGGCGTACAGCGAAGAGGCGGCCGTCATGAAGACCGATTTCGTCAAAGGCTTTATGGATACCGTCACCTCCTACGACGGCACCGAGCGCAGAAATATCCTGCTTGTCCCCATTATGCTCGCCGCCGTCGTCATTTCGACCGCGATAGCCTTTATCAAAGGACTTCCCGCCGCTCTTGCCGTCACCTTCGGCGTCAACGCCGCCGTGCTTACGGCCGCCTTCGTATCGCCCCTTTCGGCGGCTCTCCCGATTTTCTTTGAAAGCAGTATGTTAAAGCGCCGCAAGGCGGCCGTGCTCTCTCTGAAAGCCGCCGACTCGGTTTGCGACAAGAACAAACTCGTCGTCCGCGACACCGAACTCTTCGAGGCCTCGGCCATGAAGATAAAGGGCATGAAGGTCTTCAACGAGAGCGAGATATACGAAACCATCCTCTCGGCTGCCGCCCTCTACACCGCCGTCGGCGGGCCCGCCGCGGCCGCCTTCTCGAAAATGCTCGAGCAGAGCGAAGAGCTCCCCGAGGTCAAAGACCTCTCCGTCAGAGACGGCATCGGCGTAACGGCCGAGGTCGGCGGCAGAAGGCTCTACAGCGGCATCCCGAGCTATATCGAGTCGCTTCGCGTCGATATGCACGGCATCGATTTGAAATCCGCCTACCAGAAAAGCGGCGGCAGACTCGTCGCCATCGCCGACGATAACCGCTTGCTTGGCGTCTTCCTTCTCTCCTACACGGGCGGCAGAAGGATGAAAAACGTCTTCAGGCTCCTTTCGGGCCTCGGCATGAGCCTCGTCGTCTGCAGCGACGACCCGAATATCAGCGTCCGCTTCATAAGGGCGCGCTACAAGACCGATTTCGAGGACCTCTCCGTCTCGGGCAGCACCTGCGACAGAGCCCTCTTCAAAGCCACGGGCGACAAGACCTATATCCCCGCCCGCATCGTCTCCAACGACGGCCCCTTGGGCGTCGTTCAGGCCATGGTCGCCGCCATAAGAGAGCGCCGGAGCGTTCGTATAGGCGACGTCATAAGACTGATAGCCGTCGCGAGCGGCGCATTCGTCGCCATTTTCCTCGCGGCGACGGGAAGCCTCGAAATGTTCGGAGTGGCCGCCGTCATGCTCTTCCAGGCTATTTGGCTCGGAGTCCTCGCGGCCGTCACCTTCTTCAGATTATAAGATAGGAAAACGATATGAAAAAATACGATGAATTCAAAACCAAAGAACACGTCCTTCCCGTCGTTGCGCTAAGGGGACTTGTGGTAATGCCCGGCTCCCGCCTTCAGTTCGACGTGGCGAGACGTCCCTCCTTAAGAGCCGTCGACGCGGCTCTCAAAGGCAATCAGAAAGTAATGCTTACGGCGCAGAAGGACATAACCGTCGAGACGCCCGCCGAAACCGACCTTTACGAGGTCGGATGTATAGGCCGCGTCGTCTCCATGCTCAAAATGCAGGGCGGCGGCGCGAAGGTGGTCGTCGAAGGCGTCGACAGAGCGGTCCTTCGCCGTCTGATCGGCGCCGAGTCGCACCTCGTCGGACTTGTCGACGCCGTCACCTGTCCCGACGTCTCGCCCGACACCGTCAGCTCCGAGGCGAGAATAAGACGCCTCACCGAGCTTATTCAGTCCTACGCCGAAATACTCCCCAAAATGCCCGAGGATATAATCTTAAACGTCCTTAACGCCAAGAGCCTCGGCACCCTTTGCGACTATATCGCGGCCAACCTGCCGCTCAAATACGAGCTTCGGCAGGAAGTCCTCGAATGCTTTGACGTCTTCGAGCGCGCCGACTGCCTTATTTCGATACTGTCGAAAGAGATCGAGATACTCGAACTCGAGCAGGGGCTCGCCGAAAAGGTGAGAGCCTCGCTCGATAAAAATCAGCGCGATTTTTACCTCCGCGAGCAGATGAGAGTCATCTCGGACGAACTCGGCGAAGGCGCCGACCCCGTCGAGGAGGCCGACGAATACAGAGAGCGCATCGAAGCCCTGAACACCACCGACGAAATAAAGCAAAAGTTACTAAGCGAAGCCGCGCGCCTTTCCAAAATGCCCTACGGCTCGCACGAGGGGTCGGTCATAAGCAGCTGGCTCGACACCGTTTTGGAGCTTCCGTTCGGAGTTTACACCAAGGACAAATTGAACGTCAACGCCGCGGCGCGTCAGCTCGACCGCGACCATTACGGCCTCAAAAAAGTCAAAGAGAGAATACTCGAATATATCGCCGTCCGTCAGCTTTCGCCCGAACTCAAGGGGCAGATAATCTGCCTCGCGGGCCCTCCCGGAGTGGGCAAAACCTCGATAGCGGCCTCGATAGCCAAGACGCTCGGGCGTAAATACGCCCGCATCTCGCTCGGCGGCATACGCGACGAGGCCGAGATAAGAGGCCACCGAAAGACCTATATCGGCGCCATGCCCGGCCGCGTCATAAGGGCGATAAAGCAGGCGGGAAGCCTCAATCCGCTGATACTTCTCGATGAAATAGACAAAATAGGCAGCGACTACAAGGGCGACCCCTCAGCCGCGCTTCTGGAGGTCCTCGACCCCGAGCAGAACAAGACCTTTACCGATAATTATCTCGAAATCCCCTTCGATTTGCAGGACGTCCTCTTTATCACCACGGCAAACAGCGTCGACGCCATCCCCGCGCCGCTTCTCGACCGCATGGAGCTTATCGAGATAGGGAGCTACACCATAAACGACAAGAAAAAAATAGCAAAACGCCATTTAATCCCCAAGCAGATGAAAAAGCACGGCCTTACGGCCGACAACTTCTCGATAGGCGAGAAGCAGGTCGCGGAGCTTATAGACGGCTACACCCGCGAGGCGGGCGTCCGCGAGCTCGAAAGAGAGCTTGCCTCCATAATGAGAAAGGCCGCCGCCGAGATAGCCTCGGGCAAGGCCGAAAAGGTCGTCGTCGACGACAAAAAGCTCGCCGAATACGCCGGCACGAGAAAGTTCAAGCGCGACAACCTCGCCAGAGAGCCCGAGACGGGCGTCGCGACGGGACTTGCCTACACCGCCGTCGGCGGCGAGGTGCTTATGATCGAGGTCAACATCATGGAGGGAAGCGGCAAGGTAGAGCTTACGGGCTCCCTCGGCGACATCATGAAAGAGAGCTGCCACGCCGCCGTTAGCTTCATAAGGGCGCAGGGGACGCGCTTGAAGCTTTTATACCCCGACTTCTATAAAACCAAGGATATCCACATTCATTTCCCCGAAGGCGCCGTTCCGAAGGACGGCCCGTCGGCGGGCATCACCATAACGACGGCGCTCGTCTCCGAGCTTTGCGGCATACCCGTAAGGAGCGATATCGCAATGACGGGAGAAATAACTCTTCGCGGCAGAGTGCTTGCCATCGGCGGTCTCAAAGAGAAGACTATGGCGGCCTACAAAAACGGCATTTTCAAGGTCATCGTGCCCGAGGAAAACCGCGCCGACATAGACGATATTGACGCCGAGGTCAAATCGCACGTCGAGTTCGTCTACGTCTCGCGCGTCGGCGAGGTCTTAAAAGAGGCCCTCGTCGAGTCGCCCTTTGCCGAAAACGCCCTCCAATACGGCGAAAAGCGCGTCGCCGCGAGGCCCGAGGCGTAAAATCTTTTCACGGTTTTTTTCACATTATCATCCTTTTTTCACAAGCGGGGTTTATAATAGACCTGTAAAACACGAAAAAGGAGCGATGAAAAATGGGACGTAAACTGCTCGTTGTCGACGACGAGGCCAAAATAAGAGAGATCATAAAAAAATACGCCGCCCTTGACGGCGCCGAGGTCACCGAAGCCGCCGACGGCATAGCCGCCATCGACGCGGCCAAAAACGGCAAATTCGACCTTATTATAATGGATATAATGATGCCCGAGCTCGACGGCTTTTCGGCGGCAAGGGAGATAAGAAAGTTTTCCGACACCCCGATACTCATGCTCTCGGCGAGAGGCGAAGAATACGACCGCATACACGGCTTCGAGGTCGGCGCCGACGACTACGTCGTCAAACCCTTCTCGCCCAAAGAGCTCATGATGCGCGTCGAGGCGATAATCAAGAGGACGGAAGGGAAGACCTCCGAGCACGACAGTCTGACGATAGGCGGCCTCGTGATAGATTTCACCGCCC
Source organism: Clostridiales bacterium (assembly GCA_016281405.1). Classification (GTDB taxonomy): domain Bacteria; phylum Bacillota; class Clostridia; order Oscillospirales; family RGIG5299; genus RGIG5299. The sequence goes on from JAEEIO010000180.1 coordinate 6,741, forward strand.
GCACCGTCTCGATAGACGGCGTCAAACTCACCATGTTCCCGAAGGAATACGACCTGCTTTTCTACATGGTCAAAAACCGCGGCGTCGCTTTAACGAGAGAGCGGCTTATTCAGGACGTCTGGGGCTACGATTTCTACGGCGACGACAGAACGCTCGACACCCACGTTAAGCTTTTAAGGAAGAGCATCGGCGAATACAGCCGTTACATCACGACTTTAAGAGGGGTCGGTTACCGCTTTGAAAACGACGAACCCGAAAACAAATGAACCCGTAACGAAAGGCGGCGTCCGCGGACGCCGCCCGCTTAGCATCAAATGGCGGCTTTTCGCCTGCTTCGGCGCCTTTATCGCCTTTGTGCTTCTGGTGCTCTGGCTCTTTCAGGTCATATTTTTGGATGACTTTTATAAGTTTATAAAATCGGAGGACGCAAAGGGAGCCGTCGAAAAGGTCATAAAGGCCGTCGACTCGGACGACCTTGACGCCGCGCTCCTTTCGATAGCCTATAAAAAGGACGTCTGCGTTTTGATAACCGACGTAAACGGCGGCGTTCTGACCGGGTGCGACTATATTCCGGGGTGCATAATTCACCACATGGCGCCCTCGAGCGTTCAGAGCCTCGCGGTCGCGGCCGCGGCGAAGAACGGATATTTTAACGCATACTACGATATCGGCAAATTAGGAGGCGGAGTCGTTTCCGGCGACGGCCCCGAAAGCGCGCCGCTTAGCCTTATCGTCGCAAAAAAGGCCGAAAGCGAAAAATACGGCGAGGTAATAGTCTTCGTCAACTCGACTGTCACCCCCGTCGGCGCGACGGTCGACACCCTTCGAATACAGATATACATTATCACCGCGGTGCTCGCCGTCACGGGACTCGTGCTCGCCTTGCTTTTCTCCCGCGTCATTTCGCGCCCCATCTCGCGCCTTACCAAAGAGGCCAAGGAGCTCGCGAAAGGCAATTACAACGCCGATTTCGCGGGGACGGGCGGATACGGCGAGATAAGCGAGCTCGGCGACACCCTCTCCTACGCCGCGACCGAACTTTCAAAGCTCGACTCCCTTAAAAACGAGCTCGTCGCCAACATCAGCCACGACCTCCGCACGCCGCTCACCCTCATAAAAGGCACCGCCGAGATGATGCGCGACATCAAAGAGGAAAACAACGAAGAAAACTTAAACACCGTCATCGAGGAGACCGAAAGGCTCACGACGCTCGTAAACGATATACTCGACGTCTCCAAGCTCCGCTCGGGCGCGATAAAAATAGAGCGTAAAGACTTCGACCTCACCGAGGCCGTCGGCGCCGTGCTCGAAAGGTATAAGCGGCTCGTCGAAAAAGAGGGAATTACCTTCGAATACCGCTTCGACAGGCACGTTATAGTCCGCGCCGACGAAACGCGGATATCGCAGATAGTCTATAACCTTATAAACAACGCCGTCATCCACGCGGGCGAAAGCAAGAAAGTGACGGTCGAGCAGATAGTCGGCGAAAGCTACGTCACCGTCGGCGTAATAGACTGCGGAAAGGGCATCCCGAAGGACGAGCTTCCGCATATATGGGACCGCTATTACCGCGTCGACAAGGAGCATAAGCGGGCGCAGACGGGAAGCGGCCTCGGCCTTTCGATAGTAAGCTCGGTGATTGCGCTTCACAACGCCGAGGAGCCGGATTCGGCCGCCTGCGGCGTCAAGAGCGAGGAAGGGAAGGGCAGCACCTTCTGGTTCGCGCTGAAATATCAGAAGACGGATGAATAAATAAAAACCTCCGCTCTAAAGGCGGTGCAGACAAGGGATTATGCAGCCGCAAAGCGGATCTTTTTGTGCGAATATATTGTCAAAGACGGCGGGCATACGTCAGTATGCTCCGCCGCCTTTTTCGCATCTCGCGCAAAAATCTCTCGCTTGCGGTGCGTAGCAGTTTTACGCGAGTAATTTTTCGTTCAGACAAGGCAAAAGGGAGCGGCCATACTGACGTATGGCCGCTTCTTTTTAACACAGTATGAACGGAAAAGGGCCGCGTAAAACCTA